>MWEJ01000001.1 GCA_002071025.1 Verrucomicrobia bacterium ADurb.Bin070
TTTTTGCGGGCGTAATTCAATGGCAGAATAGGAGCTTCCCAAGCTTCTTACGTGGGTTCGATTCCCATCGCCCGCTCCATTTTTTTCTAGCAAAAAACCCGTTAAAATAAGCGTTTTAACGGTTTTTTTTTGTTGTTTTAAGGCGTGAAACAACCGTGAAAGAAATGTGTTACCTTGGGATTGCGGCGAGACACGATTAATGGCTATTATCCATCCCACGGCGATCTACAAAAGACCTGATGCGTCGTGCTGGTGGTATGCGGTTTATAGGAAGGGGAAACCGCTGTTGTGAGGGTCCACCGGGACGGAAGACCGTGCCGAGGCTCTTGCTGTTGAGCGTATTTTGAGGGATGCCCATTCGGACACAAATGCCAGCGAAAAAAAAGTCCGTACGCTTCTGGAATCTATTTTTGGCGGACGGGCTAAAACGGGTCTGCCGCTTGCCGGCGTCTGGAAGGTTTACTCGGATTGGCTTGAAGGCTCTGAACGTGTCCTCGCTGACATTACGCTCAGGCAGCGAAGGTGCGTGTGTGCCCGTTTTGTCGATTGGGCTGCAAAAAACTATCCCGCGGTAAAGACGGCCGATCAGGTCGATCGTGGCTGTGCGGCTGCCTATGCGTTATTTCTCAAGGGTGCGTCGATGTCATCGAAGCGGCGTCGAAACATCATCGCGGGTCGCGTCGGCTGAAGACATCCTGCACGTGAGCGGCATCGGACCGAAATATACGAAGAAGGCGCGCATAGGATCGAGGCGCGGTGAGCGGAAGCCGTCACTTGACCGTCAGCGTCGGGGGCAACTGCGCGGCCGGATCGAAGATTTTCGTGAGGGAAACATCGTCGAACCAGATGCGCTCGCCGGCTGTCTGGCCCGAGGGTGCGCCGAGCAGCAGCAGGGCGCTGACACGCTCCGCCGGGGCGGTGGCGTCGGCCGGCGCCGTGAACGTCGCGCTGATTTCGCGCCAGGCCGTTTCGGATGCGCGGGGGTATGGCACGGAGATGCGGGGAGACTTGCCTTCCACGTCGAGCCAGCCGCTCTTGCCCTGCCACCGCACGCTGGCGGCGCCGCCGCGTCCGGCGGGCGACTGCTTGACCCAAAAGGCCAGACGATAACGGCAGCCCGGTTGCACCCGCACTCCCTGCATGAACGAGCCGCTGTAGTTGTTTTCCCCGATTGCGAAAGAATGCCCGCCGCCATGCGGATCGGACGCGTCGTGCATGAAGCGGGTTACCGTTTGTTGAAAATGCCAGGTGTTCCAGCCGGGTGCCTTGAACGCTTGTTGGCCGTTCGCCTCGACGCCCGCACGCGCGTCGGCAGCCGCATCCGGCGGCTCGCAGCCGCCGTTGGCGACCAAATTCACCTTGGCGTCCGCCGCCTCGCGGCTGTAGACCGGCGTCAACGCCACCGCGCGGAAGGCGGGGGTGAGTGCGTTACGGGCCGTGTCGAAGCAGAATTCGCGCGCGGCCGGCCATCCCTCCTCTGCCTCGATCGCGGCGGTTGCCAGCGCCAGCAGCCGGTCGGCCTGCGCCTCGAGCCGCTGGCCGGACTGCAGTTCGGGTTGCGCCCGGAACGCTTGCAGCCCGGTCCGGGTGAAGAGGTCCCGCTCCTCGGCCTCGGTCATCGCATACTCCGCGATCTCTGCCTGCAGGCGGAATCCCGTTTCCATCCGTTCGACAAGGCGCCGCGCCGCGCGTCGTCCGCGCACGCGCCCGACGGCCCCCAGTTCGTTGACGATGATTTCCGCCCCGATCATCCGTTCGGTCAGGCCGTACACCTTGCGCAGCAGAGCAAGGCGGGCGGCCGGCGCAGAATCGGGCTCCCGCGCCAGAGCGGCCTCAGCGGTGTCGAGGCGTCCGCGGAGGTAGGCCAGGTCGGCATGCGTGTAGTCCTTCATCTGTTCCGGAGAGTGCCAGTCCGACATAGGGTGCAGGGGGTCGGC
The DNA here is from genome assembly GCA_002071025.1 of Verrucomicrobia bacterium ADurb.Bin070. GTDB lineage: Bacteria > Verrucomicrobiota > Kiritimatiellia > RFP12 > UBA1067 > DUPH01. The sequence continues at coordinate 1,938 of MWEJ01000001.1, forward strand.
GCGGCGGCGGTAGACGTCCTCATGGCGGTTAAAGAACTGGCGCACGGCCTTGCCGCCCGCGCCGTAGAAGCTCGTGAAGTAGTCCTCCAGCAGCTCGTCCACGTCGGCGTCGATGTCCCACGCCAGCTCGTTCAGGACATACTGGCGGGGACCGTCGTAAAGCCAGACCTGCGTGAAGGTCTCGAACCATCCGCCACGGAGCCCGAGGGTCTTATAGGCTTTGCGCCAGGCGTCGGCCATGACGTGCGGATAATGGCGCGGCACGACGTAACCGCCGCCGTACAGGTAGTCATAGAGGCCGAGCGAGGTGGCTCCCGCCTCGCGCCAGGCGCGCATGGCCGCCAGCCCGTCGCGGGCGCCATTGGTGATCTCCACATGAATGCCGGGCTCGAGCCTGATGCCGCGGGGCACCTCGCGCGCACCGCCGTAGGCGATGAAAGCCACCGTCTTGTCGGGAAATTCTTGGCGCAGAAGCTTGGCCACGGCGTTGTAAAAGGGAATGTAAGGATTGGCATATTTTTTTTGCAGGCCCAGGCAGCCTGGACATTGACAGTCACCCAAGCCGTCATTGACCCCCATCGGCACGCTCAGCTTGTCGGGATTCTTGGCGAAATAATCCCGCGCATACGCCATGGCGATTGCCGGCAGGTCGGGGTTGCTCACGCACGGCTGCCACGTGCCCTCCAGCGTATCGGGCGGCACAAAGCGCTTGCCGTCGATCATCGGGTAGTATTCAGGATGGGCTTTGCCGTATGTCGCGGGCGGGAAGATGTGCATGAACCAATGTGTGGCGTACTGCGCCACGTGACTGGAGCGGGAAAACGCCGCATTGCCGCCGTACATGCCGGCGTTGTTGTAGGTGACGAACGAAGGCTCCTCGCGCACGTCGAGGCACGGCGGCAGCGCGAGCGTGTCGCGGCGCGGCGTCACCTCGCCCAGCGCACCGGGCATGAAGTGGCGGTAGCCGCCGAACCGCTTCATGAAATCGTACACGGCGTAGCCGGTGCCCAGCGGTCTGCGGCCCGCCAGCACCAGATGCGAGGCGTCGGGCATCAACAGGCGATATCCCGCAGGATGTAGCGCGTCCAGGTTGAGCCCGAGGCTTTCCACATACTCCGTGCGTCCCACATGGATGACGACCGCGTCCTCCGTGGCGGGCGCCATGCCGACGCTTAGCGGGGGAGTCTGGCCGGTGATCCGCCCGAGCAGCGTCACCAGCGTCCGGGCCTGGGCCTGGGCGCCGGCTTCAGCCACAACCACAGATGGACGGGGCAGACCACTGACCGTCAGTACACTTTTCGTTTCAGTCACTGGTGCGGCGGAAACCGTCGCGAGCCCGGCCAGCAGCGCGAGAGCTGCGGCCTTCGCCGTCATGCCCGTTTTTTGTGGGCCCATCATTCATCCTCTCTCTCATACGAACGCTGTCCGTATCTCATTCCCACCTTGGGGCGGCAGGCTTTGTTTAAAGCGTTGCCGTTTTTCGTTTAGCAGCGACTTCATGAGGTGTCCGGGGACAGTTCGTGGAGCAGCCCCTGCCAGACAAGGTACAACGGACACGCTTAAACTTAACACGTTTTAACATGTTCCGAAACGTTCAAGTTCACAAGGCCGATGGATGAGGCGGTTCGGCCTCGCCCACGGGGTTGGCCTCAATGACAAGAAAAGGCGTGCCTTCCGTCCGCTTGACCTTGAAGTTGCGGCTGGATAGAGTCGGCACTGTTGAATGTGAGCAGACTATGAGGCGGGGATGGGAGAAAAGATGAATCTGAATGCTGTGCTGGCTGAAGCGATTGCCAAGGGTGCGTGGCGCGTCACGCGTAAGCGATCGCGGCGCTGCGCCGCGACGTGGCGGAACCGAAGCGGCAAGTGGCGGAGCTGAAGCGTGCGCTGCGTGATGTGCAGAAGCGTGCGACGGAACCCCTTGCTGCGTAAGAACCATCTCCGCGCAGGAGATGGTACGGCAAGACGCTAATGAACGTGCCGCGAAACAAATTAGAGAGTTGACGTTAATTAAGTAATATAGTACTTTAATGCCAAATCAAACGGGGCACCGTGTCCCGGTTTGCAGGCAAAGCGAAAGGACAATTGCCCATGAATGCGAAATCAGATGAACAGAAGGCGGGAAACCGTGGAAACGCGATCTGGCCTGAACAGACGCTGGGCGAATTGGTGACCTATTACCCTCGTTTGCGAACGCGCCTGGAGCAGATGGGTATCGACTACTGCTGCGGCGGAAAGAGGTCGCTGGCCGAAGCCTGCAGGCAGGCCGGCCTCGATCCGGAAGCGACCATGGCGGACCTCGAAAAGATTCGTGCGCAGGATCCTTCCGCCGCAGCGGCGACCGACTGGTCAGCCGTGACGCTCTCCGACCTCGCCGGCCACATCCTCGACACGCATCACGTGTTTACAAGGACGCAGATGGCGAGGATCGGCATGCTGCTGGACAAGGTACAGAACGCTCACAGAGCCAGACACGGCGACATGCTCGGCGCGCTGAGGAGCGCTTTCGAGCTTTTGAAAGCCGATCTCGAAACACATCTGATGAAGGAGGAGAAGATCCTGTTCCCTGCCATCAGGGGCATCGACGGTTTCATGGCGGGCCGGAACGCGAGGCCCGAAGTGCATTGCGGCAGCGTCTTCCACCCGATCCGGCAGATGGAGCACGAACATGACGCAGCCGGGGCCTTACTGGCGAAGATGCGGGGGCTGACCGGCAACTACCGGTTGCCTGACGACGCCTGCCAGACTTTCAAGGCGCTTTATGAGGCTCTGGCGGCGCTTGAGTCCGACCTTCACGAACACATCCATCTGGAGAACAACATCCTGTTTCCCGCAAGCGTGAAGCAGGAAGAGGCCATGGGCGAAAAGGGCCTCTGAAGCGAGTCTGCCGCCGGAACAGGAGACTGCGTCGATTTCGGACCATAAAACGGAGGGTGAAGCCATGAACAAAGAAAGAACAGTCAGAACAAGACCGGTGTCGGCAATCGTGGCGGGCGTGGTTTTGGGGTTTGTGGCAGGCAGCGCTTACGCGCACTGCGACACCATGGGCGGGCCTGTGATTCCTGAGGCTAGGGCGGCGCTTGAGAAAGGCGATGTCACGCCCATCCTCAAATGGGTGAAACCGGATGGCGAGGAGGAGATCACGGCCGTCGCCGGGCTCCCTGAAAACACACTGGTCCTGTTCAGGGACCTGCACCTGGCTTTAGGAGACGACGGCGTCTCGCAGCCATGTGGAAGCTGCGCGGTCAGGCGGAGTGCTTCGGCAGGGTCACGCAGAAGGTGGTGCCTTGTTCCGGCGTGCTTTCAACCCGCACGGAGCCTCCGTGCGCGGCAACGATCACCTGGACGATGTTGAGGCCGAGCCCGAGGCCCTTTTCGGTCTCGCGCGCCTGCTGGCCGCGGAAAAGCCGCTGCCAAATCAGAGCCAGTTCGTCTTTCGGGATGCCGATGCCGGTGTCGCGGACGCGCGTGATGACGGTGACGTTGTTTTCCTCAACGGAGAGGGTCACCGAACCGTGCGGCGGCGTATACTTCAAGGCGTTGTCAATCAGATTGGCAAACACGCGCGCGAGGCGCGTGCGGTCGCCGTGGATCATCAGTTCTGAAGCGGCGGGCGCGGCGCACAAGGCGATCTCCTTCTCTTCGGCGATCAGGGAATAAAGGTCGGTGATCTCGTCGATCAGGCGCGTCAGGCTGAAGGGCTGGATATTGAGTTTAACAAAGCCGCTCTCCATTTCGCGCGCGTCCATCAGATTCTGCAACTGGAGTTTGGCGCGATCGCAGTCCTCGATGATGTCGGCCAGCGTGTCGGACAATTCGGAGGGAATAGCCTGTCCGTTCAGCGCGAGTTCGGCCGCGCCGCGGATCCGGGTGAGCGGCGTACGGAAGTCGTGCGCGGCGTTGTCCATGGTTTGCCGCATGGCCTGGATCAGGTTGGCGTATTTTTCGGTCATGACGGTGAAGAGCCGTCCGAGGGTGTCCAGTTCGGCGATCAGGCTTTTGACAGGCGGTGCGCCGGTCTCGAAGGCGCCGGTCTCGATGATGCGGCTCATGGAGTCTGTGATGCGGTGGATGGGGCGCAGCGTGAGCACCATCATGAAGATGCCGGAGAGGAGGGAAAACAGGGTTGAGAGCAGCGCGAAGACCAGCAGCAAACGCGCCAGCATACTTTTCTGGTCGACCTCGAGGAAAGACCCTTTGCCCACCTGAAGCACGCGTCCGTCGTTGAGCAGGGTCGTCTGGATTTGGACGTGTCGGTCGAGGGGCCTGATGTAATACTCGCTGAGACCGGCCGGAGGGAGCGATGCCGTTCCTTGCGGCGGGGTGTAGGCGCGCCAGTCGGGCAGGTCGATTTTCTTGGGCCAGGTGATTGTGTACTCGACGTGGCCGCGGCGATTGATGACGCGGACGATAAAAATGGTGGACGGGGGATAGCGCTCGAGCGTCACCTGCTCGGCCAGCAGGTTGCCGTCTGCGTTCTGGTTGATGAGCTCGACCAGCTCTTCACTTTCAGCGGTGACGTCCTGCCGGTCGAAGCCGCGCGCGGATTGTGTGATGACGCGGCGGGAGAGCACATAGATGCTGACGGTGCAGAGCGCATAGACCACCAGGTACCCCAGGCACAGATAAAAGGCGTAGGAGCGGAAAGTCCTACTGATCCATCCGGAAAACATAACCGACTCCGCGCAAGGTGTGGATCAATTTGGTGTCAAAGCCGGCGTCGATCTTGTTGCGCAGGCGGCAGACCAGGACATCGACGATGTTGGTTTGGGGGTCGAACGTAAAGTCCCAAATGCGCTCCAAGATCAGCGTTTTGGTCAGGGGGCGGTTGGGATTGCGCATCAGCAGGTCGAGCAGGGCGAATTCGCGCGGCTGCAGGTCGATCTTCTTGTCGCCGCGCACGACGGTGCGGCGCAGCAGGTCGACGCGCAGGTTGCCGACGGTCAAGAGCGTCGCGTTCTTGCCCTTGGCCGGCGGGGCGGACGTGCGGCGGGTGATAGCCTGCAGGCGCGCGGAGAGTTCGGTGAACGAAAAAGGTTTGATCATGTAGTCGTCGGCACCGGATTGCAGTCCCGAGACGCGGTCGTCGACGGCAACTTTGGCGCTGAGCACCAGCACGGGGGTGAGGTCGCCGTTGTTGCGCATGTGCTTGAGCACGCGCAGGCCGTCGACTTCAGGAAGCATGATGTCGAGCACGACGGCGTCATAACGGTGCGCTTCCCAGAGGGCGAGGCCTTCGGTGCCGGTGGTGGCGACTTCAACCGTGTGGCCTTCCTGGCGCAAGCCGCGGCTGACAAATTCTTGGATCTTCCTGTCGTCCTCGATCACAAGCACGCGCATGGCGATCTCCCACGATCTACAGCCCTCTGAAGCGGTCGAGCGGAGCGCTGTCCGTATGTTCGTTGTTATAGATAAAATGGGCTTGCAGCACCGCAATGACAACGAAAAGCGGAAGCAGTAGTTCCTGTCCCTCCTCGAGGGCCGTCATGAGCGCGTGCAGAGACTCTGAGATGCGGATGCCGAGATCCTTGCGAAGAACGGCCGGCAGGCGGTCCGTGATTTGGATCAGGATGATGGTGCCGCCGAAAAAGCCCATCGACCAGCAGACCGGGTGCAGCTTGAAAAGCCCGGTCAGCAGCCGGCGCAGAAAGTAAAGCAGGGTGCCGGCGCAAAGCAGGATGACGACGGCGAAGCAGGCGGCGACAATCAGACGGTCAGCCAGCGGGTTGTTGGCGTTGGTGAGGAACTTCATCTTGAACGGGGTGCCGCGCGTGGCGCCCGGTAAGTTGGAAGCGGAGATCAGCAGCTTGTGCCAGTCGAGTTCGCGGCAGATCGCGAAAAAGGTGAGCAGAGAAAAATCGGCGAGCCAGAGCGGGCGCAGCCGCGAGGCGCGCATGGGCGGCACCAGCCAAAAGAAACCCATCTGGAAGAAGAAGAGCCCGACCGTGGCAACCTCGACCGGAGACGCGCCGTCATGGTCGAAGTGGGCCTGAATCCATTCGGGGGTGGCGAGCGCCCAGACCAGGACCAAGGCGCTTACGCCGGCCAGCCAGAGCAGGGGGGCGGCCAGCCACGCGTGCTTGCTTTTGAGGAAATCCATACGGCATCCTTTCTGAACTTAAAAAAATCGCCGGCGTACCATGACCAACGCGACGGCGATCGAGATCACAATCGAAAAACCCATCAGCATGATGAACGCATACGGGGAGTGTTGCAGCGGCAGCTCAATGTTCATTCCGTAGATGCTGGCGACAAGCGTCGGGAGCATCAGCACCAGCGTGATGGACGTCAGGTACTTCATCACGTTGTTCAGGTTGTTGGAGATGATCGAGGCGAAGGTGTCGAGTGTGCCGGTCAAGATGTTGCTGTGGATCGTCGCCATCTCCAGCGCCTGACGGTATTCGACGGCCACATCTTCGAGAATGTCCAGGTCTTTGTCGGGAATGTCGAGCTGCCGCGTGTGCTCAAGCCGGCCGATCAGGATGTCGTTAGCCTTGAGCGAGGTGGTGAAATAGACCAGACTCTTTTCAATGTTGAGCAGCCGCATCAGGGCTTCGTTGGAAATGGATTCGTGCAGGTCCTGTTCAACCATGTCGGCGCGCTGACGGACATCACGCAGGTACCGCAGGTAGAGGATCGCCGAGTGCCAAAGGATCTGGAACGCAAACCGGAACTGGTCCTCAGGCGGACAGACACGGCGGATCTGGTCGAGGAACGTACTGGTGACCGGCGTCTGTCGGTTGCAGATCGTGATCACGTGCGAGTCGGTCAGCACGATGCCCAGCGGCAGCGTGTGGAACGGGATCAGGTTCTCGTGCGGCTCATGGTAGGGTACATGGACGATGAGCAACGTGACGCCTTCATCAATTTCGAGACGCGGCCGCTCGTCCTTGTCCAGCGGGTCGGTCAGGAACTCGCGCGGCACTCGGGCCAACTCTTGGACTCGGGAGATCTCTTCCGTGGAGGGATCGGCCAGATTGATCCAGCATGTGCCGGTCAGTTCGGGCACCTCTTTCAGGCCGCCGCCCTCCCAGCGATAGATTGTGAACATGGCCTCCTCCTTTCCCGATGCAGACGGGGTTAGTTTGTACTCTTACGCGCCGCCGGATGCAAGCGGTTTTTGAGGGTCGAGACCTGATCTGGCATGTACGCTCCGGGGAAACGCGCGGAGGGCGATTTTGTTGAGGACCGGACACGGAGGAACTTGCTCGCCGCGTCACATGAGCGGGCAGCTTCACCTGATGCGGAATTCAAACGTGCCGGAACCGGCGACGTACACGGCGCGGTCATTCTCCATGCCGACGAAGCGGGTGCCCTGGGTCGTGACGGCTTTCGCGTCAGGCGCCGGCAGCGCGATGCGCGCGGTCGCGTTGACGGGCACGGTGACCTCCACGGCGAGGCCGTCTGAAACGCGCCGCCAGTGGACGGCCACTTGGCCTTTGACGGTCTCCACCCCGGCCTTCACAAACGCGAGGCGCTTGGGCATGACCGGGCGGATGCCGATTTCTTCGAAACCCGGACGCAGGGCGGTGATTCCGGCGAGGCGCGTGAAGAATGCGGCGCCCACGCCGGCGAACATCGCGTGGTTGTGCGAGTTCATGCCGCCTTTGACGCTCCACTGCTCCCACAGTGTGGTGGCGCCGTTCGCGACCTGAAAGCCGAAGCCCGGATACTCTGGCTGCGTCAACATGTCGAGGCCGAGATCCGCCTCGCCGATATCGCAGAGCACATCCAGCAGATAGCGCGTGCCGAAGATGCCGGTGTCGAGACGTCCCTTGTTCGTGTCGCGGATGGTCGCGACCAAGCGGCGTGCGAGAGCGTCGCGCGCGTCGTGCGGCGCGACATTTAGCGCCAGCGGCAGGATCGCCGTGGTCTGAGAACCGTCCCCATAAGTCGCCGTCTCGGCACGGTAACGTTTTGCGTGATAAGCGCGTGCGATCTGTTCTGAGAGCCGCGTGTAGGTGTCGTGTTCTGCGGTATGACCCAACACGGCCGAGGCCTCGGCGACGATGCGGGCGAGCGCGGCGTAGAGGCAGGTGTTGACATCGGTCACATCGCCGTGATACCCCTGCCACGAGCCATCGTTGGGCGGACACCAGTCGCCGAAACCTTGTGTGTAAATGTGGTCCGGCGTACGAGCGTGAAGCGCGTCGATGTACGCGCGCATGTTCGCGTAGTGGGTGGTCAGGATGCGGCGGTCCCCGGTGTGCAGGTAGAGACGCCACGGCAGAAAAACGGTGTCGCCGTTCCAGTCGGGGTTGCCGCGCCCGCCGGCGATGTCGTCGAGCCACTTGGTGTAGTAGCTGTTCATCCAGAACGTGAAGAGCGCGGTGTCTTCATAGGCGAGCGAATCCATCTGGCAGGGCGTGCGCTCATCCCGCATCGTGCAGTCGGTCGGAATGCTCATGAAATTTCCGCGCATCGACCAGAGGCAGTTGCTGTAGATCTGGTTGAGTGTGGCATCGGAGCACAGGAAGCTCCCGGCCGGGGCGGCATCGGCATGCACCACGCAGCCGGTGACGTCATCGCACGTCGGAACGCCCGGGTAGCCGGTGACTTCAATGAAACGGAAGCCATGATAGGTGAACCGAGGTTCATAACTCTCCGTCGAGCCCGAGCCTGCGAGCACAAAGGTGTCGGTGGCTTTGGCGCGCCGGTTGGTCCACGGATCGATCATGCCGTCACGGTCGGTCAGTTCGCTGTGGCGCAGGGTGATGCGCGTGCCGCGCGGCCCGTTGGCGCGCAGGCGTGCCCATCCGGCGATGTTTTGTCCTAAGTCGAAGACATAGACGCCGGGTTTGGGGTCACGAACCGCCACCGGCCGCAACGTCTGGATGACGCGCACCGGCGGCATGGTGTTCGGCTTGAAGGCGGCCGCTGTCGGCTCGAACAGGGTGACGGGTTTCCAGCCTTCTGCCTTGAAAGCGGCCGTGGACCACGCCGGCGTTTCAAGCGCCGCATCGTAGATCTCGCCGTCGTACAGGCTGGCGAAGGTCAGCGGGCTCGGGCCGGCTTGCCAGCTCGGGTCGGTGACGACCGTCGTCCGGCTGCCGTCCGGGTGGTCGATGTCAAGTTGCAGGATCGCCCGTTTCGCCAGTTCCCATTTCCAACCCCATTGCGAGTAATCATCGGAATAACCGGGGGCCAGCCAGATGCCCACCGCGTTGTCGCCGGCCTGAATGAGCGGGGTGACATCCAGCGTGTCGAAGAGGATCCTGCTCGCGTAGGGGGTGTTGGGCGGCGACAGCACGCGGTCGCCGGCCTTGCGTCCGTTCAGATAGAGTTCATAAAAACCGAGGCCGCAGACCGAGGCTGTGGCGCGGGCGACCGGTTTGGCGACCGCGAACGTTTTACGCAAACGCGGGCACGCTTTCGGGAGCGGGCCGGTGTAGAGGTGCATGCCGCCGCTCACCAGAAGATGGCCGTCTTCGACCTTCAATTTCGGGAAGGCGGGGCTCGCACGGTCGAAGGTGTCGACGATCAGCGTGGCGCCGGCGGCATCAACCACGGTGAGCGCGTTCACGCGCGCCCTCTCTTTGTCGCTGGTGCGAAACCCGACGGTCCCTGACGCGAACGTTGAATCGGTGCGTTCATCCGCCAGTTTGCCGTCGATCCGCGTGCGGATGACTGTGCCGCGCGCTTCGATTTCGATGCGGTGAGGCTTGGGCTGATCGCCGTCAGCCATAAATGCGCCCAGCGATACGGCGGGCAGCATCTTCCAGGAACCGTTCTGTTGCACGTGCGGGCGCAGCAGCGGCTCGGCGCCGAGGGCACGGTTGATTTGCCACATGTAACCGTTGGCGGCATCTGGGGCGCGGAACACGAGACCGACCGCTTCGGCGTCCACCACGAGATCTGCCGTCAGGGTCAGGTCGCCCCATGCCGGGACATGAGATGCCGAGGGGCCAATCCACTTTGCTTGCCACGACGCCGGGTCGGTCAACGCGACCTGCCACTGTGCCGGCGCGCTCCAGTCGGTGGCTTTGCCGTCGCGGTCCCAGGCGCGCACCTGCCAGAAGCAGCGCATACCGTCGCGCAGCGGCGTACCGTCGTACATGATGTGTACGGTCTCGCTCGACACGGTTTTGTCGCTGTCCCACAGCAGCGGCTCGCCTTCTGAAAGTGCCTTCGGCGTTGAAGCGACGCGAATCTGGTAGGCGGTTTGCATCTGATTGCGCGCGCTGTCGCTCAAGGTCCAGCTCAAGCGCGGCTGCAACGTGGCGATGCCGATCGGGTCCATGTCATACTCGCAGCGCAAGTTGTGGACAGTCATGGCACCGCCCAACCGTGCGAGAACGAGAAGACCAAGCAACACGCCGTTTTTCATAGATGCTCCTGTCAAGATGAAACGCCGAACAACCGTGCAACAGTAACGGGTGATACCGTAGCTTGTCAATGCTGCCGGCGGCATCGACACAATTCGGTCATCCAGGCTTCAGCGCGAACGAGGCTGTCCCCGGAAACGGCTGCTGAGACCGCTTCCGGGATTCGCGTTCACTCGATTTTCTCACGTGCCGGCATAGGCCTTCTGGTAGAGGGCCTTGATTTCGCGAATCAGCGGGTAGCGCGGATTCGCGCCGGTGCACTGATCGTCGAAGGCGTCCTCAGCCAGAGTGTCCAGCGCAGCCGTGAACGCCGGTTCAGGCACACCCGCATCGCGAATGGTGGCGGGGATGTCCAATTTCGCCTTGAGACCTTCTACCGCTTTGACGAGACGCTCGACCTTTTCGTCCTCTGTTTTCCCGCCGAGCTGCAGGTAGTCCGCGACCCGCGCGTACCGGCTTTTGGCCGTGGGATAGGTGTACTGCGGGAAGGCGGTCTGCTTGAGCGGGATGTCAGTCGCGTTGTAACGAATCACATCAACGATCAGCAACGCGTTGGCGAGTCCGTGCGGCAGGTTGAAGCGTGCGCCCAGCTTGTGCGCCATGGAGTGGCAAATACCCAGAAAGGCGTTGGCGAAGGCCATACCCGCCAGGGTGGCGGCGTAGTGAACTTTCTCCTTGGCCTTGAGATCCGCGGCGCCGTTCGCATAGCTGTCCGGCAGGTATTTAAACAGGATGCGGATCGCCTCCAGCGCCATACTGTTGGTGAACTCGGTGGACAGCACCGAGACCATCGCCTCCAGCGCGTGCGTCAGCGCGTCAATGCCGCCGTATGCCGTCAGGCGCTTGGGCATGTTGACAACCAGCTCCGGATCGACAATCGCCATGTCGGGTGTCAGCGCGTAATCAGCGATCGGGTATTTCTTGCCGGTCGCGTCATCGGTGACGACCGCGAACGGCGTCACCTCGGAACCGGTGCCGGAAGTGGTCGGGATAGCGACAAACTGCGCTTTTTTTCCGAGATCCGGGAAGGCATAAATCCGTTTTTCGATATCCATGAAACGCATGGCCATTTCTTCGAACTTGGCTTCCGGATTCTCGTACATCAGCCACATCATTTTGGCCGCGTCCATCGGCGAGCCGCCTCCGAGCGCGATGATCACGTCCGGCTTGAAGACATGGCAAAGTTCAAGACCTTTGCGGATGGTGGTTAAGTCGGGATCGGGTTTGACCTCGAAAAAGACCTCGTACTCCAGTTTCATCTCTTCAAGTACTTGCGTGACCTTGTCAGCATAACCGAGGTCATAGAGCGGCTTATCAGTGACCACGACCGCACGCTTGCGGTCGCTCAGTTCTTTGAGCGCCAGAGCCAGGCAGCCGTATTTGATGTAGACTCTGGGCGGGACCCGGAACCAGAGCATGTTTTCGCGACGTTCTGCGATGTTTTTGATGTTCATGAGGTGTTTGACTCCGACGTTCTCGCTGATGGAGTTCCCGCCCCAGGTTCCGCAGCCGAGCGTCAATGAAGGTTCCAGTTTGAAGTTATAGATGTCGCCGATCGCACCTTGGGAGCTGGGCATATTGACCAAAACGCGGCCCGTTTTCATGGCGTTTCCGAACGTTTTGACGCGATCGGCATTGCGCATGTCGGTGTAGAGAGCCGAGGTGTGGCCGATACCGCCGAACTCGACCAAAGCCTTGGCCTTGGCGACCGCATCCGGGAAATCCTTGGCTCGGTAGAGCGCCAGCACCGGAGAGAGTTTTTCATACGCGAAAGGTTCATCCGTTCCGATCGAGTCCGCTTCGCCGATTAACACCTTTACGTCGCCCGGCAGTTCCACGCCGGCCATGGCCGCGATCTTGGCTGCGGGCTGACCGACGATGTCCGCGTTGATGCGACCCTCCTTGAGAATCACGGCACCGACTTTTTTCTTTTGAGCGGGGGTGAGAATGTGGGCGCCGCGCACGGCAAACTCGGCTTTGACTGCTTCGTACGCCGCATCAACCACGACGACCGACTGTTCGGACGCGCAGATCACACCGTTGTCGAAAGTCTTGGACATCAGGATCGAACTGACCGCCATGCGGATTTCAGCGGTCTCATCAATCACGGCGGGGGTATTGCCGGCACCGACCCCGAGAGCCGGCTTACCGGAGCTGTAGGCCGCCTTCACCATGCCCGGTCCGCCCGTCGCGAGAATCAGGCTGATGTCGGGATGGCGCATGAGGTGATTTGACATTTCGACGGTCGGCTCTTCCAGGCACGCGATCAAGCCTGCGGGTGCCCCGGCGGCCTCGGCGGCCCTGGCGACCGCGTGCGCCGCTTCGGCCGTGCTCTTTTTGGCGCGGGGGTGGGGGGAAAAGATGATGCCGTTGCGTGTTTTCAGCGTGATCAGACTTTTAAAGATCGCGGTGGAGGTCGGGTTGGTGGTAGGGACGATGCCAGCGATAATGCCGATCGGTTCCGCGACCCGGCGCAGGCCGAAGGAGGCGTCATAGCTCAGCTCGCCACAGGTTTTCTCGTCTTTGTACTTGTTATAAATGTACTCTGACGCAAAGTGGTTTTTGATGACCTTGTCCTCGACGATGCCCATGCCGGTCTCTTCGACGGCCATTTTTGCGAGGCGAATGCGCTCGCTGCTGGCCGCGAGCGCGGCGGCCCGGAAAATCCGGTCAACCTGCTCTTGCGAGAAGGTGGCGTAGACGGCCTGCGCGGCCTTAACGTGTTGAATCAGCGCTTCGAGCGGCTTGAGGGCCTCAGTTGCGGCAGGTGTTGGGGGTGTGTTTTTCATGGGGTCTCTCCTTGTTTTGTCAGGTTCAAACCGGGGTTTCCGGTAAAACGGTGCGCGATTATCGATAACGGTGTATCGATTGTCAAGCAGCGATTGAAAACTTTTTTTGCATTGTTTGGACTCTGACGACCGGGGGAATATCGGTCGCACGAACCGAGTCGGATGGCAAGCGATGGGTTGATGCGGCACGACGAAAAGGTTACTATCATGCGGCATAGGACCTATGTCCGTCCGATGGTGCGGGCATGGATGTGGACGATAATAGGCGGAAACGCGTTAGGAATCTTTTATGACAAACTTTACGTGGTACGATGTGAGCGATGCCACGGTCGGTCTGCTGTTCGGATTGGCCGGCATGCTCGGCGGCTATGCCTTGCGCGGGCTGGTCGGCCGTTGGCAGGCGGACGCCATCGAGAAGCAAGCGCAACTTCGGCTGGCCGAGGCGGAGAACGAGGTCAAGAACCGGTTGAAGGAGGCTGACATCTTGGCGCGTGCGGAAGTCGTCAAAGCGCGCGAGGAGTTTGAAAAGAGCACCAAGGCCCGCCGCAAGGAGTTGCAAGACATTGAGGAGCGCTTGACAATCCGCGAAGAGAACATGGACAAGAAAGCGATCCTGCTTGAGAAAAAAGATCAAACCGTCACACAGAAGCAGGAGGAGGCGCAGCGCAGGGCGGAGGAGGTGCAGCAACGGCGCGCCGAGGCGGACAAGCGCTGGGCCGAATCGGAGCAACGCTTGCAGAAGCTTGCTGGCATGACGCACGAAGAGGCCCGTAAAGAAGTGCGTCTTAAGGCGGAGCAGGAGTTCCGCAGTGAGGCCGGCAGCATGATCCGCCGTGCGCAGGAGGAGGCCAAGGAGACGGCTGAACGCGAGGCCGCCCGTATCGTGGCGACCGCCGTCCAGCGTTTTGCCTTGACGCATGCCAGCGAGATGATGACGTGTACAGTGCCACTGCCGAGCGACGATATCAAGGGCCGTATTATCGGTCGCGAGGGGCGTAACATCCGGACACTGGAGGCCGTGACCGGTGTCACCATGCTAATCGACGATACGCCGGAAGCGGTTGTCATCTCGGGTTTTGATCCGGTGCGCCGCGAGATCGCGCGACAGGCGCTTGAACAGCTTGTGTCGGATGGACGCATTCATCCGGCTCGTATCGAAGAGGTGGTGCAGAGCGTGACAGAGAGCATGGAAAAGACCATCTTCGAAGCCGGTGAATCGGCGGCGTATGAGGCGCAGGTGCAAGGGGTTTCCACCGAGTTGCTGCGGTGTATGGGACGGCTTAAATTCCGCACCAGCTTCACGCAAAATGTGCTGCGGCATTCAATCGAAGTCGCGCACCTGATGGGCATGATGGCGGCGGAGATGGGGGTGGATCCGGCGATCGCGCGTCGCGTGGGTTTCTTCCACGACATCGGTAAGGCGCTGGACCATGAAACGCAAGGCGCCCATGCGGTGATTGGCGCGGAGTTCCTCAAACAGCACGGCGAGGCCTCCGAGGTGGTGAATGGGGTCGCCGCGCATCACGAGGATGTCCCGTCCGAAGGCATTTTCGGCGTGCTGTGCTCGGCGGCTGATGCGATTTCGAGTTCGCGTCCAGGCGCCCGCGCGGAGACGATGGGCGTGTATGTGCAGCGGCTGGAGAAGCTGGAGGCGATCGCCAACAGCTTCGAGGGGGTCAAAAAGACGTTCGCCGTGCAGGCTGGACGCGAGGTGCGCGTGATTGTCGACCCCGGCCAGGTGACGGACAACGACGCGATGGTGATGGCGCGCGAGATCAGTCAGCAGATCGCCTCGACCATGCAGTTCCCCGGTCAGATCAAAGTGGTGGTGGTGCGTGAAACGCGCTGTATCGAATTTGCGAAATAGGTGCGGCGGCTGCCGTGCGGGAGAGGACTCAGGTCAGGCATGAAGATTCTTTTGGTGGGCGATATTGTGGGCAGTCCGGGACGGCGTGTGTTCCGCGAGGTGGTGAAACGGCTGCGCGCGGAGAGCGCGGTGCATGCCGTCGTGGTCAACGCCGAGAACGCGGCGGCGGGCAACGGCATTACCTTGGCGCTGGCCGAAGAGATCTTCACGGCGGGCGCGGACGTGATCACGATGGGCGATCACGTATGGGGCCAGCGTGAGCTGGAGGCCACGATCGGCGGCGAAAAAAGGCTGGTCCGTCCGGTGAATTTTCCGCCCGGAACGCCGGGACAGGGATATGCGACGGTGCAGACCGCGCTGGGCCCGGTGACAGTCGTCAACCTGTTGGGACGGGTCTTCATGAACCCGTCCGACTGTCCGTTTCGGGCGATGGACGCACTGCTCAACACGCTGCCGCGTAACGTGCCGATCATCGTGGATTTTCATGCTGAGGCAACCTCCGAAAAGATTGCGATGGGCTATTATCTGGACGGTCGGGTGGCCGCCGTGGTCGGTACGCACACGCATGTCCAAACCAGTGACGCGGGGTTGCTTCCCAGGGGTACGGCTTATATGACGGACCTCGGGATGACAGGGCCGGTCCACTCGGTGATCGGCCGCGAGATCGCGCCTGTCCTCAAAAAGTTCACGACGGGTATACCGGCCCGTTTTGAGGTCGCGGGCGGCCCCTGCGTGCTGGAGGGGGCCGTCCTGGAGCTGGACCGAGCCAGCGGTCGTGCGGTCGGCATTACGGCATACCGCTACCGGGAAGCAGATGGCGCGGACCAGACGCCACTGAGACAAGGGGCTTGACGTGGAGACAGCGGGACGCAGAATCTATTCAGTCTCAGAACTGACGCGCCGGATCAAACAGACACTGGAGGACGAGGTCGGCCGCGTCTGGGTGGAAGGCGAGATCTCGAACTTTAAAGTCTATGCCTCGGAACACGCGTATTTCAGTCTGAAGGATGCGGGTGCCCAGTTGAGCGCGGTCCTGTTCGCCGGCTCGCGGTCGGGGGTGGCTGCGGGCACACGCCTTGAGGATGGACAGCGCATCCGCGCCTTTGGCGAAGTCACCGTCTTCGAAAGCCGCGGCCAGTATCAGATGATCGTGCGCAAGGTGGAGCCGATGGGGGAGGGCGACCTCATGCGGCGTTTTCTGGAACTGAAGCAGAGGCTGGAGGCAGAAGGTCTCTTTGCTCCGGCGCGCAAACGGCCTCTGCCGTTGCTGCCGCAGCGTATCGGCATCGTGACGTCGCCCACCGGCGCGGTCATCCATGACATGACGACTGTGCTGGGGCGACGCTTTCCGAACCTGCATATCCGCTTGGCGCCCGTCAAGGTGCAGGGCGTCGGCGCCGCGCAGGAGATCGCCTCAGCCGTGCGCCTTTTCAATCGCGCATGCGGTCCGGACAGCGTATGGCCGGCGGATCTCCTGATTGTCGGCCGCGGCGGCGGCAGCTTGGAGGACCTGTGGGCGTTTAACGAAGAGTGCGTGGCGCGCGCGGTCGCCGAATCGGCGATCCCCGTGATCTCCGCCGTGGGCCATGACACCGATTTTTCGCTGTGCGATTTTGCGGCGGACGTGCGCGCGCCGACGCCTTCGGCTGCCGCCGAACTGGCAGTGACCACGAAGCAGGAGTGGGAGCAGTGCCTCGCGCATCACGCGCGAGCCTTGAAACAGACGGTGCGCCGGCAGGTCACGGCATGGCGCATGCGCGTGATGACGGCGCGCTCTTCACGCTTCTTTCAGCAGCCGCGTCAGCTTGTCGAACGCCGCGCGCAGCAGGTCGACACCTTGGCGATGCGCATGGACCACGCCGCTGCCCAGCGCGTGCAGGAGGGCCGCCAGCGGACTGAGCGCGCGTACGGCCGCTTGCGGGTGGTGCGCGAACGGTATGAGCATCTGACCCGCGCGCGTCTTGAGGAAAATGTTCGCCGGTTGGAGGCGGCGTGCCGGCTGCGGCTGGAACGTCTGCGGGCAGGCGTGGCGGGGAACGCGCGGCAGATCGACCTGCTGAGCCCGCTGGCTGTCTTGGAGCGCGGATATTCGCTCACGCGCGGCCCGGACGGTCGGCTGGTGCGCTCGGCGCGCGACCTTTCTTCGGGCGCGGAAATTTCAACACAGCTCAAGGACGGCAGCGTCGCATCGATTGTGCGCTGACCAAGGAGGACCGTATGGCAAAAAAAACAGAAGAGAACACATTGGGCTTTGAAGCGGCGCTGAAGCGCTTGGAAGAGATCGTGGCGAGCATGGAGGCCGGCGAGGTCGATCTCGACACGATGATCGCCCTGTTTGAGGAGGGGCAGCGTCTGGTCAAGCAGTGCAACGCGACCTTGAACGATGTGGAAAAACGGATTGAAAAGATCGTGGACGACGGGAAAGGCGGCGTGGCTGTCGAACCCCTAGAACTCGCCGGCGACTAGGTGTGCCGTACGCCCTGGCAGGTTCAGGAGGCGCTTCGCGTTCAACGCCTCGATCTGACTCATGACGATTTCCCAGCTCCACTTCCTGACTTCTCTCGAACCGGCCGATATGCTTTAATACCCTTCTTTCTGAGAACAGGAGTGTCTTTTATGCTGTTGTCGTGTTGGTGTTATTTGCTGGGACTCATCTGTGTGTTGCTGGGCGCATCCATCGCGCTCGCGCCGGACCGGATGGCGCGCGTGTATCGGGCGCTGCCGCGCAGCAAGGCTGCGGGTAGGGTGCTCAGCACGGTGGCGTGGATCTGGGCAGGGTACGCCGTCTGGACGATGGGCCTCGATTTCCTGCAACCGTTCAAGATGTATATTCCGGTGGCGGGGATGATCTGTATTCCGCTCACCTGGTTCTGGCTCGACAACTTGTTGCCGTGCCGTGCGCTGGGCGGCATTCTCGTGCTTTTCCCGTACGAGTTGCTGCACGCGGCGCGCGTTCACGCCTCGCCTTGGCGGCTTCTGGTGGTGACGGTCGCCTATCTCTGTATCGTCAAGGGCATGGTCCTGTTGCTCTATCCTTGGAAAATGCGCCAAGCGATCGAGTGGTTCACGGCGCACCCCGCGCTGTTCAGACTGGGCGGCGTGCTCAACACGTTGCTGGGGCTGCTGCTGATCGCGGTCGGCGCGACCGTTTTACGCGGTTAAGGGCCTGCGGTGGCTCACTGCCAGAAGGCGGCTTCATTTGTTGACAGGGTGCCGTCACGCAATTGCGCACGGATGCGGCGTTCGTCCAGTTTGCGCGGAATGCCGCGGGACCCTGTCGTGTCGGGCTTGAGCGCGACAGATGGGCGTGGTTCGCGCGTATGTGTCACGTGAACGGTGTCGCGTGGCTCACTCTGGGCCGGCAGCCTGTCGGACTGCGCAGTGCGCAAGCCGGCACCGAATAAAACTCCTGCGGCAGCAAGGGCCACGCCGGTCGCCAATCGCGGCGTTGCGCCGCAGACTGCCGCGCAGAGGCCGAGGCCGACAGCCAGGGCCGCGAAGCAGAGTACCGCGCCCTCAAGTCCCGCGAGCGGCACCAGTAAGATAAAGGCGAGTCCGGCCAATGCCGCGCCTGTGGCATCGGCCAGCACAAAGACGGCCGCATCCTCGGCCCGTCGATCGAGACGAGCACCCAACGCCACCGGAACGGCGGCGCCGGCCACAGCACCAGCCGGCAGACAGAAGGCGACGACGCTCCACGCCGCGTCAAGACTCGCGCTGCCCGACAGAGCCGCCCACGCCACGGCGACCTGTGCCAACGGCAGCAGGAGTGCCGCCGCGCGCCCGGTGACGCTGTTGGACGGCCCGCGCGCGGTCAGTCGTTCGCCCAGTCGGTTGCCGCAAAACAGGCCGCTCAGATAGAGCGCACTGCCTGCGCCGGCCAGTACATAGAGTGCGCCGAACCGCGCGTGGAGTTGATAGAGCACGGCCAGCGACACGACAAGTCCGAACGCGCCGCAGCCGGCCAGCCACGCCGCCCACAAGCGTCGCGGCGCGTGGCGGGCACCGCCCAGTGCAACCGGTGCGGCCCACAGCATCACGAGCAGCAGGCCGAGCAGTCGACTCCCCCTGCTTCCTTGGGGATCGTTCAGCCAGGCGAGCGCGAGACCCGGTGAAGCGGTCGGATATTCGGCGCGTATGGCGTCGGCCAGCCCCAGCGCCAGCATGCGCTCGGCGCGAAACGCTTCCGGCAGCAGGGCATCGTACGTCGGAGCGAGCGCCGGACAGGTTTCGGCCATCCGAGACACGCGTGGGACGTCGTAGAGCAGCGCGACCGCCTCGGTCGGGAAACGCGAAGCCTTCTTTAGCAGCGCGAAGCGGGACGGTGCGGCATCCGCCCCGTACGCCAGTCCCGGGACCTGCGCGGCGATCCACCAGCCGCCGGCGCCGGCGGCCAGCACGCCGCTTTCGGGCCAGACCAGGCGCACGGGACGCGCGGACGCATCCAGCAGGGCGGCGCGTTCAGGCGTGAGGTGCGTGGCATCACACGGCAGCGCGAATAGCGCGGCGCCGGTGCGGCGCGTGACACGCCGCACGGCACGGATGAACGCCGAGCCGCGCCACGTTGCGCCGCTTAAGGAAGTCGCTGGGGGCTGCTGTACCATGATGAGGTCGAAACTGCCTTCGGGCTGTTCGTCCAGAAAACGGCGGGGCGGGATGCCGGCCGCTCGGACGGACGTGCGGATCCCTGCGGCGGCGACGGCGCTGAGCAGTAGCGTTCCATAGCGCGCGTCGGGTGGGCACCACGTGATGGCGAGATCAGGCCTAAAGGATTCCAAGGCCAGAGCTGTTGCGAGCGGCACCTGGCCGAGCAACAGGGCGTTGGCCGCGTAGGGACGTTGCGACAGGGCGAGCACGGCCTGTTCCACGGAACGGTCGCCCTCCGGCAGCAGCTCGCTGACACCGCCCGAGGTGAGGGCGTAGAAGGTTCCGCCGTGCGTGCCAAAGAGGGTGGTGCCGCCGCCGGTCTCAAATCGGCCAGGTGCGGTGCCGGCCTGCGGGAAGAAACGGGTCCACTCGGCGGCGTCGCGCGGGTCCGGCGTAATGCCGGCTGTCAGCAGGGCGGTCAGGATTGCGCCGCAGAGCGCCGAGCCCAGGGCCTCGGCGGCAAAGGCGCGTCCGGCCGGGAGCCCCATGCGTTCCAGGGCCAAACAGAACGCGGGCACGCCCCAACCGATCGCGAAGCAGAAGGGGAGATTGACCAGCAGGCATCCGAGCGCGAGATGCATCAGCGGGAAGGCGTGATAGGCGGCCAGGCCCAGCCAGGCGCGCAAGTTACCGATGACCGCATAGTGGCCCAGATAGAGGAGTGCGCACAGCAGAGGCGGCAACCCGACGTGGCCGGCGAGAAGCCGGATCAGGCGGCGGCCCGGCGGCGTGGATGCGGCTGCTGCACCCAGGCCGGCGCCGAACAGCCAGGAGGAGAGGAAGAGCGCGACGCCCAGCTCGGTGGATTCAAAACGCCACAGGAAGCGCCGCAGCAGTAAAGTCTGCGACGCCAAGGTGACAGCGCCGAAGGCCGCTGCCGCCAGGCAGACGGTTAACCCGCGGAAATGTTTCATGTCCCGTCCGTTGGGGGTCAGACGTTCTCGAATGTCTGGCCCGGCATCGGCGCGACAACCTGCCGCACGCCGTGCTGACGGACCAGTTCGGTCATGGCGGCCACCTTTTCGGGCTCGCCGTGGACCGCAAAGACACGGTTCAGGCGCGGCCCTTTGATGCCGTCGAGCCAGCGCATCAGCGCGGTTCGGTCCGCGTGGGCCGAAAGGGCGTTGATCGTATGGACGCGCGCGTTCAGTTCAAACTCGTCGCCCAGAATCTTGAGCGGCGACTGGCGCTCCACGATGCGGCGTCCCAACGTGTGCTCGGCCTGGAAACCGACGATCAGGATGATGTTGCGCGGATCGCCCACCGCGCGCTGTAGGTGGTGGAGCACGCGCCCACCCTCACACATGCCGGAGGCGGCGATGATGACCAGCGGGCCGGGCAACTCGTTCAGCGCTTTCGACTGGTCGGGCGTCTCGACGAAGCGTAGTCCGGGGAATTTCATAGGGTCGATCCCTTGGCGCAGGATGTCCGAGGCCTCTTCGTCATAACACTCCCTGTGCGCGGTGTAGACCTTGGTCGCCTTGAGCGAGAGCGGGCTGTCGACATACACCGACGTGGGGCGCAAGCGGCCCTCTTCGACTAAGCGGTTCAGGGCATAGAGGATGTTCTGGGTGCGGCCGACGCTGAATGCCGGGATGATGAGCCGCGATTTTTGCTGATGAATATCGTCGATGAACCCTTTGAGCCGCCCCTTGACATCCTCGGTGGAAGGGTGGTCGCGGTCGGCGTAGGTACTCTCGATGAGCAGGACATCCGCATCCTGCGGCATGTCATAATCGCGCAGGATCGGCTGGCCGGGTTGTCCCAGATCGCCGGTGAACAGCAGGCGGCGGATATGGCCTGAGGGGTCTTTAACATCGAGCTGGGTCAGGGCCGACCCCAGAATGTGACCCGCATTGTGGAAGACGAGAGAGACCCCGTTGCCCAGATCGACCTGGCGCTTCAGAGGCTCGGGTTTGAAACGGCGCATGATCGCGTCGACATCCTGCTGTTCGTAGAGCGGTTCAAAGAGGTTTTTGCCCTGCTGCGCCCGTTTTTTGTTGATGTACTCAAGGTCGCGCATCTGCAGAAAGGCCGAGTCGCGCAGCATGATGTCGCACAGGTCGCGCGTGGCCGGCGTGCTGTAGACCTGGCCGCGGAAGCCGTGGCGGGCGAGGGTCGGCAGGTTGCCGCTGTGGTCGATGTGCGCATGCGACAGCACTACGGCGTCGAGCGAGGCGGGGTCGATCGGCATGCGGCGATTACGCTCGAAGGCTTCTTTTCTGCTGCCTTGATAGAGCCCGCAGTCGAGCAAGATCTTCAGCCCGTTCGCCTCGACCAGGTGCATCGAGCCGGTCGTGGTTTGCGCGGCCCCGAAAAAAGTCAAATTCATCATCGTTGTTCTCCTTTATCCGGATTCTCATCGTGGGCCCCATTGTAACTGAACTCACCGCGTCGGAACAGCTCAATTTCCCTGCGTGAATAGAGCGAAATTCGGTCTGTCCGCCGTGCGGATTGTGTCGTGGATTATGCGGATTATGCGCCATATCCCATTGACACCCGTACTCTTATGCGATACCATACATCATCTTTTTTAAGAAATAAAAAGGGTGGGGGTTCCCCGCTCTTTTTTGTTGTGGAACCTTGAAGCGGAAGGCGGTGCTGCGATGAACAACGAATTGCTGTCGATTATCAGTTACCTGGAGCGAGATCGCGGGGTGAACCGGGAGATCATCATCCAGGCGATCGAGTCGGCCATTCAGCAAGCCGCCCGCAAGAGTTTGGACGTCTCCAATGACCTGCGCGTGGAGATCGACCGGAAAACGTTGTCGATCAAGGCGTTCGACACCGTCATCGTCTCGGACGAGGACAGCGGTGTTGGTTTCTTGGCGTTACGCCGGGCGCGGACGCTGAAGCGCGACGTGAAACCCGGCGACACGTTGGACATTGAGATTCCTCCTTCGCATTTGGGACGTATCGCGGCGCAGACGGCGCGCCAGATGATCCTGCAAAAAATCCGCGAAGCGGAGCGCAAGAACGTCTATGACGAGTACAAGGACCGCATCGGCGACATTGTCAGCGGCACCATCCGGCAGATCATCCACCGCGACCTGATTGTGGAACTGGGCAAAACCGAAGCGATCCTGCCGGCTAAAGAACGCATTCCTACTGAGGAGTATAATGTCGGCGACCGTATCCGCGCGTATGTGTTCCGCGTTCAGTCCGGCGTGAACGGTCCGGCGGTGGTTCTGTCGCGCGCCTGTTCAGATTTTGTAAAGACCCTGTTCCGTCTTGAGGTTTCCGAGATCGCGGATGGCATCGTGGAGGTCATGGGGGTCGCTCGGGATCCGGGTTATCGCTCCAAGATCGCCGTCAAAACCTTGGATGAGAAGGTCGATCCGGTCGGCGCGTGCGTCGGATTGCGCGGTGTGCGTGTACGCAACATCGTACGCGAGTTGAACGGCGAGAAAATCGACATCGTGCGCTGGAGCGAGGACATTAAGCAGTACGTGGCCCAGTCGCTGGCGCCGGCGAAGCTGGAGGGAGTCACGATTGACCCGGACGAGGCCCGCACCGTGCATGTGATGGTCGCGCCGGACCAGCTTTCGCTGGCGATCGGCAAGCGTGGCCAGAACGTGCGACTCTCTTCGAAGCTCACGGGCTGGCGTATCAACATCCAGAAGAGCGGCGAAGAAGTTTCTTTTGAAGAGCAGCGCGAAACGGCGGTTAAAGAGTTGGCCGAGGTGTTGGACATCAGCGAGGAGACCGCTTCCACCTTGGTGGCGAATGGCTTCCTGACGACCGATGGCATCATTGATGCCGAGATTCCCTACTTGCAGGAAGTAACGGGACTCGACGAGGAAACCGTGCGCAAGATCTGGACTGCGGCCCAAGGCGCGAACGGCGTGGATGAAGCGGGAGAGTAAGAGAGTATGATGAGAGTATGTGAACTTGCGAAGAAAATGAGAACCTCCAGCTTGGAGGTCCTCAAGCAGGCCGATGCCTTGGACATTGAAGCCTACTCACCGCTTTCCCAGCTCGACGCCGCGGACGCGTCGCGTCTGCAGGAGGTGTTCTCCAAACGGAGCGCGAGCGATATTGAGGCGGAGAGCGCGGCGCGTGCCGCCTGTTATCAGGAAAAGCGCACGGCCGCCGCCACGCGACGCGCGGCGCAGGTGCAGACCGAACGTGCGGTTCTGGAAGCGAACCGCGCCCGCGCGCTGGAGATGGAGGCCTTGATCCACGGACGCGCTCCGGTCGCGTCAGCGGCGCCCGCCGCGCCTTCTGCGGCGACGGCCGAGGCTGTTGTCGCGGCTCCGTCCCCGGCCGCCGCACCTGTGGCAGAGGCGGTTGCGCCGGTTGACGCAACAACGCCTGCCGCACCCGAAACGGCGGCGCCTGCGGTGTCCGCAGAGGCGGCCACGCCTGCTGCCGCTGCTGCGACCAAAGCCGGCGATCATGCCGCGAAGGCCGCGGCCAAGGGGAAGCCCGCCCGCTACGTGGTCGAGGACGAGCTTGAGCCGGAGGAGCAGATCGCAGCCGCTTTCATTGAGCGCATTGCTAAAGATCCCGTCCGCGAGCCACCTAAAGCGACGCGGACCCAGGTGCAGAAGAGTGGGCGAGAGAAGGACGTCGGCCGCGTCGCGGCACGCGGCGTCCAGTCTCCGCACGCGCCGCGTGCTGGCCTGCCGCCGCAGCGCCCCGGCGTGCGACTGCCGCCGCAGGAGTCTTCGATTGCGCCGGACCGCGTGATCCCGTTGCGTGGTGCGGTGGTCGTCAAAGATCTGGCGGAAAAACTGGGGTTGCGTCCCAATCGCCTGATCGCCGATCTGATGCAATTGAATATTTTGGCCTCGATCAACCAGCGCGTCGAACTGGACGTCGCGCAAAAGATCGCGGACAAATACGGATTCAAGATCGAGGTGGAACGCGCCAAGCGCTCGACCGAGCGTCGCCCGGTATTGCGCAGCGAGGACGCGGATGACGCTATCCCTGAAGACAAGTCCGAAGAACTGATGCCGCGTCCGCCGGTGGTCACCTTCTTGGGTCACGTCGACCACGGCAAGACGTCGCTGATGGACCGTATCCGCAACACCCATGTGGTGAAAGGGGAAGCCGGCGGCATTACGCAACATATCGGTGCCTACACCGTGGAGATCAACGGACGCAAGATCACATTCTTGGACACGCCCGGCCATGCGGCCTTCTCGGCGATGCGAGCCCGCGGTGCCATGCTGACCGATATCGCGGTAATCATCATCGCGGCCGATGACGGCATCATGCCGCAGACGCGCGAGGCGATCAAAGCCGCGCAGCAGGCCGGTGTGCAGATCATGGTGGCCATCAACAAATGTGACTTGCCGGCCGCCAAGCCGGACCGCGTGCGCCAGATGCTTCAGGGCGAAGGGTTGACACCGGAAGAGTGGGGCGGTGATGTCATCTGCTCCGAGGTGTCTGCCATGACCGGCAAGGGTATCGACCATCTGTTGGAAATGATTCTGCTACAGACCGATATGTTGGAGCTGACCGCCAACCCGAGCCGCCGCGCCGACGGCTACGTGGTTGAGGCTCAGCTTGAGCAAGGACTCGGGCCGACGGCCACGCTGCTGATCATGGGCGGCACGTTGAATGTGGGAGATGTGTTGCTGTGCGGCGAACATTTCGGACGCATCCGCGGCCTGATGGATGACCGCGGGCGGCGCATCAAGTCGGCCATGCCCGCCACGGCGGTCAAGTGTATGGGCCTGTCCGGCGTGCCGGAAGCCGGTGCAGCGTTCCGCGTGATGCTGAATGAAAAACGCGCGCGCGAGCTGGCCGAGAAGGCGGCGGAAGAACGCAAGCAAACGCAGCTCTCGAGCACCAAGGCCACGTCGCTGGACGCGCTGATGAATCAGATCAAGGATAACCAGCGTCGCGAGTTGGCCCTGATTGTGAAGGCCGACACACAGGGCTCCTCCGAAGCGATCTGCGAAGCGCTCAAGGAGATCAAGAGCGAGAAAGTCACGCTCAACATCATCCATGAGGCGATCGGTAATGTTTCGGCCACGGACGTCAACAAAGCCGCCGCCGGGCAGGCCCTGATTGTCGGCTTCAGCGTGGGCTGCGATGCCGGCGTGCAGCAGCAGGCACGCCATGACGGCGTGCGCATCAGCACGTACCGCATCATTTACGAGCTGCTCGACTTCGTGAAACAGCGCATGCTTGACCTGCTGTCGCCCGAATACAAAGAAGTGGTCAAGGGCCATGCCGAGATCCGTGCGATCTTTGACATCGGCAAGACGGGGCGCGTGGCCGGCTGCCAGATGATGGACGGCGTGATCCGCGCCGATGCCATGTTCCGGATTTTCCGCAACAAAGAGAAGATCTGGGAAGGCAAGCTCTCGGCGCTCAAGCATTTCCAGAATGAGGTTTCAGAAATCACGGGCTCGCAAGAGTGCGGTATTTTGTTCAATGGGTTCGAGGGGTTCCAGGCCGGCGACACCGTCGAGTGTTTTGCGCTGGAAGAACTGCCGCGTACCCTGTAACCGCTTCTGGCGGGTTTACGAGGAGCTGATATGTCCATCGACCGTCTTGAGCGCGTCAACGCGCTGCTGCGGCGCGAGATCGGCGAAGCACTTTACAAAGTCTTTGCCGGTGACCCGATTGATCTCGGCGCCATTACGGTGACGCAGGTCGTGACATCGCGCAATCTGCGCAACGCCACGGTGAGCATCTCGGTCTTCGGCCATGAGCATGAGCGCCCAATGATCATCCGCAAGCTGGCCGGTAAAGCGCGCGATCTGCAGGCGATCATCAACCGCGACCTCACGCTGAAGTACACGCCACGCCTGCGTTTTCAGCTCGATACCTCCGTCGAAAAAGGGGACCATGTCTTGGCGGTGCTGAACCGGCTCGATGTTCCCCAAGCGGATGGGGCGACCGAACCTGAAGGCTGACGCGCCTGCGCGCGTGTCCGCTCTGTCTTGTTTTCTTTCTGTACGCGATCATGACTCCTTTTTCACCTTCTCAGGCTCCGCTGGACGGCGTGCTGCTGGTTGACAAACCGGCCGGGCCGACCTCGCATGATGTCGTTCACCGCATCCGAAAAACGTTCCGCATCGACAAGGTCGGACATGGCGGCACCCTCGATCCCAACGCCACAGGGTTGCTGGTGATCCTACTCGGTAAAGGGACCAAGCTGTCGGACCGCATCATGGGAGGCGACAAAGCCTATACCGGTGAAATGCGCCTCGGGCGCACCACGTCGACTCAGGACTGCGAAGGCGAAACGCTGGAGGAAAAGCTCTGGCAGACGGTGACGCGGGAGCAGGTCGAGGCGCAAATGGCGGCGCTGACGGGCGACCTCTTCCAGACACCGCCCATGGTGTCGGCGATCAAGATCGACGGTGTGCCGCTTTACAAACTGGCGCGCAAAGGCCAGGAGGTCGAACGCAAGCCGCGTTTCATCCACGTCTACCGCATGACGCTGACAGCCTGGGCACCGCCCTTGGCAACCTTTGATGTGCTCTGCACCAAAGGCACCTACGTACGCACACTGGCGCACGATATCGGCCAAGCGCTCGGGTGCGGCGCCTGCCTGGATGCGCTGCGCCGCACCGAGTCCGGCGCGTTTCATGTGAATGATGCCCTGCCGCTTGACGAGATTCTCGCGCTGTCGCCCGATCAACTCGTGCCTCGTGTGATTCCGTTCGCACGGGTCGCACGCGCTTCGCTGCCATGAAGACCCTTTCACAGCCCGCGCAGTTTCGAAAGATCCCAGGGCCGGTGGTTCTGGCCGCCGGATTTTTTGACGGTGTCCATCGGGGCCATCGGCTTGTTTTGGCCGGCGCGCTCGAGCGTGCGCGCGAATTGGGCGGCCAAGCTTGGGTGCTGACGTTTGATCGGCATCCTCTGGCGGTGCTCGCGCCCTCAAAGTGTCCGCCCTTGCTCAGCACCTTGGAAGAGCGGTTGGGGCTGTTGGAGCAGAGCGGGGTTGACGGCGTGCTGGTGCTCGAATTCACGCGGCAACTGGCCGTGCAGGAGCCGGAAACCTTCATCCGCTGGCTGTGCGGAAGGCCGCGCATCCCGTCGCAGGCCGCGACGCGCGGCGATACGGCCAAACTCAGCGAGATCCGTTGCGGACACAACTGGCGTTTCGGCCGTCGCGCCGCCGGCACGCCCGAACTGCTGGCGCAGCTCGGCCAGCTTTACGGGTTCCGCGTCGTGATCGTGCCGTACGCCGAGTACCAGGGCATGGAGATCTCCAGCACGCGCATCCGGTTTGCCGTGCGCGAGGGCCGGCTCGCGGATGCGGCAGCCATGCTCGGCCGGCCCTACTCGGTGCGCGACACCGTGATCCGCGGCCGCGGCGTGGGGCACACGCTGGATGTCGCCACCGCCAATCTGCAGCCGAGCACCGAGGTCTTGCCGCCCAACGGCGTCTATGCCGTGCGCGTGCAGGCGATGGGCCGCACCTTCAACGGCGTCTCCAATCTGGGCGTGCACCCGACCTTCGCGGACGCAGTGCCGGACCGCGCGCTGCTTGAGACGCACCTGCTGGATTTCGACGGAGACCTCTACGGACAAACCATTGAGGTCGCCTTCCTCGCCCGTCTGCGCGATGAACGTGCCTTCGCGTCGCCCGAGGCGCTCGCGCGCCAAATCGCTGACGATGTCCGCCAGGCATCGCGCTTTTTCTGACACCTTCCGTGCGCGAGCTGACACACGTGGTTATTGCGCGTGCCGATTATCACACTTTCGAAAGTGTGATAATCGGGTGAACGTAGCGTAGACTGCCAATAACTGAAGATATCCTGTTCGGCGTATCGCAACGACGGCGACCTGTCACACCTGAGCAACAACATCGGCTTCCGCCTCGTGAGGCCCCTGCCATGGCCGGGTACGGCTACCCTCACCCCGGCTCTCTCCCAGCGGAAGAGGGAGGGGATGGTAGGGCGGTCTCGTCGAGACCGCCGCGAGCGTTTTTGAAAGCAATATGATCGGACGGGTCAGACAAGTAAGACCTATCCGACCGGCCTGACAAAAAAGGGAAAAGCGATGAGCAGAATGACAGTGACAGCGGCTTTCATGGTAGCGGGCGCGCAGATGACGGGCAAGGCAGGAACGAGTGACCCTGCCGTGGCGACGTTCTTCACTTGCGGTCAGACAGGCCGGTGAGCAGTCCGGCGATCAGCAGAGTGGTGATCAGGCTGCTGCCACCGTGGCTGATCAGCGGCAGCGTGATGCCGGTCATCGGCAGCGCCTTGGTGACGCCCGCCACATTGAGAATCGTCTGCACGGCCAGCGAGCCGGTCAGCCCCACACACAGCAGCCTCTCGAACGGCGTCTTCGCCGCGCCGGCCGCGCGCAGGCCGCGCGAGAAGAGCGTGGCGTACACCAGCAGCAGCAGGGTGCAGCCGACCAGTCCGATCTCCTCGGCCACCGCCGCATAAACGAAATCAGACGTGACGATGGGCACCGACTGCGGCACGCCCGCGCCGAGGCCGGCCCCCCAGAGCCCGCCGGAGTACATGGCGGCCAGCGCCTGAAGGATCTGCCAGCCCTTTCCGGTCGGGTCGGCGAACGGGTTGAGCCAGACGTCGAACCGCGTCCGGGCGTTGGCCGAAATGAACTGCACGCCGAAACCGGCCGCCGTGACCGCCGCCACGCCGATCGCCAGATAGCCGGTGCGACGCGCAATCGCGAACAGCATCACGATCAGCACGGCGTTGAGCAACATCATGAGCCCCAGATCTTTCAGCGCGATCGTCATCAGCATCGGGATGCCCCACAGCGCGACGAGCCCCAGCAGGGCGCTCAGCGGCGGAACGGGAATGCCGTTCTGCGTATCTCCGAAGGCCTTCTGGCGCCGGCTCAGGTAGGACGCCAGAAAAAGCGCCAACAGCGGCTTCACGATCTCCGACGGGTTGAGATTGCCCGCCAGATAGGTGCCGCCTCGGAAACTGCGTCCGAGCAGCAGCATCGCCGCCAGCACGCCCAGCGCCGCGAGGTAAGCCAGCCAGCCGGCTCCGGACAGCCAGGCCCCGCGTCCTTTGCCGGTCAGCAGGGTACCGATCATAAACGCTGCCAGTCCGAGCGGGAAGGGCAGCAGAGCCGCAGGCTTGGCCAACCCTTGCGAGAAGCTGCCCATCCGAAAC
The DNA here is from genome assembly GCA_002071025.1 of Verrucomicrobia bacterium ADurb.Bin070. Lineage (GTDB taxonomy): Bacteria > Verrucomicrobiota > Kiritimatiellia > RFP12 > UBA1067 > DUPH01. The sequence continues at coordinate 31,642 of MWEJ01000001.1, forward strand.
TGGATGACCAAACCGATGCCGCAGAGCAGGAAGACGGCGCCGACCAGTCCGGCGTCGCCCTTCCAGCCGGAGAGCTTGAGCCAGAGCAGGGCCAGCGGCACACCGACCGCATACGCGGCCAGCGGGAAGAGCGGCTCCACCTGCAAAACCGGCGCGTTGGCCAGCTTGACTCCGAGAATCGCCAGGCAGGCACAGGCGATGGCTAACGCCGAAAGCAGAAAAAGTCCCGTAGCGGTTCCGACCGGCCCCAGCGCCTGTTGTTTCTTTCGGCTCATGGCGCGGCCTCCTCGGCGACGCGCACATATCCGAGGCTGTCGGCCTCTTGGAGCAGGGCACGTGCCACGGGCAGCGCCGCTTTGGCGCCGAAGCCGCCGCGCTCGATCAGAACCGTGATCACGATGTTCGGTGCGCGTTGCGGTGCAAAGCAGGTGAACCAGGCATGATCCTCCCCGCCCGGCGCCTGCGCGGTGCCGGTCTTGCCGCAGACGTTGAGGCCTGCGAGGTCCACGCCTTTGCCGGTACCACGGCTGACCGCTTCTCGCAAGATCGCGCGGAGCTGGCCCGCCGTCCGGGCGCTGAAGAGCCGGGAAAGCTCTTCGATCGAATCGGCTTTGCTGAGGCGCGGGCACATCATCCGCCCGTCGGCGGCGACGGCCGCCGTGAAACAGGCCACGTGCAGCGGGGTGGTCAGAACCTCGCCCTGTCCGATCGCCAGCAGGGCGATCGCGCGTTTCTTGGTGACCTCTGGCACATGGCCGCGCGCGCTTTGAAGATTGCCGCCGCTGGCATGCAGATAGGTGAGTGGCTCGCGGATGCGCGCCTTGACCATCATGTCGTTAAAAGCCTCGGGCCGCGACTCGACCCCGAGCTGGGCGAAGTAGACGTTGGAGGAGTGCACGGTGGCCTCCTTTAGTCCGATGCTGCCCCAGCCCGGCCAGACCGCCCCTTTGCGCTGATAGGCGTAGTATTCGCTGTCGCGGATCGGCGGCGTACTCGGCCCGGCGATGTAGCCCTGACCGGGACAGGCGTAGACCTGAGGCAAGCCCTTCTCGAGTGCCAGTCCGGCCAGCAGGATTTTAAAGGTGGAGCCGGGGGGATAGCGTCCCTGCACCGCGCGGTTGAAGGCCGGGGCGTTCTGCTCATCCGCGATGGCCTCGGCCGGATTCAGCGGATCGAAACCCGGCGAGCTGACCAGCGCGAGCAGAGCCCCGCTGCGCGGCCGCATGATCACCACCGCGCCTTTGCGTCCGGCGAGCAGCTCGTAGGCCTTCTGCTGCAGGCGCTGGTCAAGGGTTAAGATCACGGCTTCCCCTTCGGCGGCGCGCTGCGCGAACAACGCCTTGCCCAACGCTTCGTCGCGCTTGTCGAGCGCATATCCGCTCAGGGTCGGATCGCATACACGCTCCACTGCGGTGATGCCGTAGGTGGAGTGGTAGTAACCCAGAGGATGAGCCGCCGCCTCGCCCAGCGGATAACGCCGTCCCCAAACGTCGCCAGATACCGGCGCGGCCAGCACCCGCCCGCGCCGGTCCAACAGCGGCCCTCGCATCACCTGCTTTTCAGCGGCGTTCGGCCGCCGGTTGTAACGGCGCATGAACTTGACGAAAGCAGGGTTGGTATATCCCAGCATCTGCCAAGTAGCCTGATAGCCCAACACGGCAAACAGTGCGCCGGCAAACAGGATACGAAGCAGCCCATAACTGGTTACCTTGCCGGGCTTCACCGTCGGGGCGCAGAGGATACCGAGCGCGGCGACCGCCAGAACCGCCAGAAAAACGATCTTCAGAGCCCGGAGCAGATCCGGCCCCACATCGCTGTTCAGCAGGTCCATCAGGCGTTCAAGCATGGCGCTTAAACCTGTGCCATCAACTCGGCCACCAACTGGGTGAAGCGCTGCGGGTTCTTCGGCGACGCGCCCTCTGCCAGCAAGGCTTGCCCAAACAGCAAGTCGGCATAGTCGGCCAACCGGGTGTCGTTTTTATCGGTTTCCAGCATGCTCTTCATGCGCGCGATCACGGCATGGTCAGGATTCAACTCCAGCGTACGGAGCTGCTTCGGCACCTCTTGGTTCATGGCGCGCATCAACCGCTCCATGCTCGGGTTCAACGCATGCTCGTCAGCGACCAGACAACAGGCGGAGCCGGTGAGGCGCGGCGAGAAACGGACTTCTTTGACGTCGTCTTTCAGATGCTCCTGAATCAACGCCGTCAATTCTTTGAAGTCGCCGGCCGCCGCCTCGATCTTCTTTTTCGCGGCGGCTTTCTCTTCGTCGGTGCCGACTTCCAGCGCCCCCTTGTCAACGGCGACCAGTTTCTTGCCGTCGAATTCGCGCAGCGTGTCGACCACCCATTGGTCGATCGGGTCGGTGAAAAGCAGCACGTCGTAGCCGCGCTGGGTCAGCGCCTCGATGTGCGGCGCGTGGCGGGCGGTCTCCAGATCTTCGGCGATCAGATAATAGATATCCTGCTGCGTCTCGGGCATCGCCTTGACATAGTCCGCTAAGGAGATCAATGCGTTGCCGTCGCGCGTGGCCGAGCGGAACATCATCAGCGCCTTGAGTTTGTCGCCGTTTTCGTAATCGTTGTGCAGACCCTCTTTGAGCACGCGGCCGAATGCGGTGAAAAAGGCGGTGTAGGTCTCGGGCGCGTCAGCCATCATCTCGGCCAGCGTACCCAAAATTTTTCCGGTGATGTTACTCTTGATCTTGCGGATGACGGCGTCATCCTGCAGCATCTCGCGCGACACGTTGAGCGGCAGGTCGCTGGAGTCGACGACGCCCTTCACAAAGCGCAGGTACTCCGGCAGCAGCAGATCGAAGTCGGCGCCGATGAAGACGTTGCGCACGTAGAGATGAAGCCCGTGTTTCTTGTTGGGCATCATCAGGTCGAAGCCAGCCTGTTTCGGCAGGAAAAGCAGCGCCTTGAACTCGACCGCGCCTTCGACCGACATCGGAATGGTCTTGAGCGGCGGATTGTAATCGTGGGTGAGGTGGGTGTAAAACTTGTTGGTCTCTTCCTCAGCCAGCTCGCTCTTGGGACGTTTCCAGAGCGCCTTCATGGTGTTGAGCGGCTGCGCATCCTCTTTGGGAGCCTCGCCAGTATCACTGAAGCGGATCGGATAAGCGATAAAGTCGGAATATTTTTTGACCAGCTCGTGCAGGCGCCACTCGTTCAAAAAGTCATCCATGCCCTCGCGCAGCTTGAGCACGATGGTCGTGCCTGGCTTGTCGCGCGCGGCCTCTTCCAGCGAGTAGCTGCCGTCGCCCGCCGAACTCCATTTGACCGCCTTCTGTCCCTCGCCGCGCTTGAGCGTGATCACGGTGACCGTTTCAGCAACCATGAATGCGGCGTAAAAGCCCACGCCGAACTGCCCGATCAGTTCCGGGATATTGGTCTGCTGCTTCTCCTTGAGCGCCTGCGCGAAGGCTTTCGTGCCGGAGTTCGCGATGACGCCGAGATTCTTGTCGAGTTCCTCCTCGCTCATACCGATGCCGTTGTCAGCGATCGCCAGTGTCTTGTCCTCCTTGTCCACGATCAGGTCGATCTTCCACACCGGCGCGTCGGCGACCACCGACTTGTCGGTCAGCCCCAGATACTGGGCGCGGTCGATCGCGTCCGACGCATTGGAGATCAATTCGCGAAGGAAGATCTCTTTCTTCGAGTAGAGAGAGTGGATGACCAGATCCAGCACCTGCTGGATCTCCGCTTTGAAGATATGGGTTTTCTTGCTCATACGTGTGTGTGTTCTCCGGTTAATCTCTGCTGCGCCCGCCGCCGATCAATCCGGCACGAAACAGGAAGTACAGCAGGGTTAAAAGCGAACTGACCGCGCCGGCCAGATAAGTCAGGAAGGCCGCGTTCAGTACGCGTCCGGCCTGCGGCTCCTGGTCGGGCGAGACGATGCCGGCCATGACCAGATGCTGCTTGGCGCGCGCGCTGGCATCCCACTCGACCGGCAGGGTGATCACGGCAAACAAAAAGGCGACCGCAAACAGCGCGCAGCCGACGTAGATCAGCGGCTGCATGCGGAACAACAGGCCCGCACCGAAGACATAGAAGGCGAACATGCTGCTGAAGTTGGTGACCGGCACCAAGGCGGTGCGCACCTTCAGCGGCGCGTACTCGGCGGCATGCTGCAACGCGTGCCCGGCCTCGTGACAGGCCACGCCCACGGCAGACAGCGAGTTGGAGCCATACACGCCCGGCGAGAGCCGCAACGCCTTCTGGGTGGGATCGTAGTGATCAGACAGAAAGCCCTGCGTCTGCTCGACACGCACATCGAACACGCCGTTGGCGCGCAGCATGCGCTCGGCAGCCTGCGCGCCGGTCATGCCCGAATACGAGCGCACCTTCGCATAACGGCTGAAGGTGGTTTTGACCAACAGGGACGCGATACCTGCCAGGATCAGTCCTGGGATGAGAAACATGAAATAAACAGGGTCGTAAAACATAGTGGTGATCCTCCTTTTCCCGCAGGACCGCCGGGCTGAAAACAGATTTCCAACACCCTCATCTGTGATGCGAAAACGACTCAGCAGCCCGCAGGAAAAAAATGCCCAAATATGATACTATAGCACCGGCACACGGACAAGCGGCAATCAGGAGCCGAACGCGCGTTCGCGCGACCAGGCGCGCGCCGGCCGCGGCTCTTTGTAAACCTCGCGCTTCGCGATGAAGCGCATGCTCTTACGGCCGAGCAATTTTTCGGCTTCGCTAACGAAGTCCGCCGACGGATCAACCAAAAACGTCCGGTCGGGCTGGATCAGGACGCGCCGCTTATCCGGGTAGACCAGGCAGACCAGCAGGGGGGTTGTGCCGGGATTCGACGCGACCAAGCTGCGCAACGCCGCGATGCGTTTGAGTGTGTTGGTATCGACGCCCACGCCCGCGATGATCTTGGCGCAAAAATGGCGGGGGGCATCGAGCAGCGGATACACCTCGCGCGCGATGATCTTGGCGGGTTCGTCGCGTTTTGACAGTGTGCCGCACACCAGCACGGGCTGGTCCGGCACGCAGGCACCCTCGTACTTTTTGAACGCTTCAGAGAAGACCAGCACTTCCATACTGGTCTCGCCGTCGTCGAGCACCAACACCGCCCACGCCTCTTTGGATTGTTTGCTGATGCGGCGCGTGACCGAGGCTGCCATGCCGGCCACGCGTATGTCATGATCATTCTTGGCGGCGGCAGCTTTGGCGAGGGTGGACGTCTGAATGTCCTTGATGATGCGGCGGAAGCGGGTCAACGGGTGGCCGGTCATATAGATGCCAAGCAACTCGCGTTCATAGGTCAGGTTCTCTTTTTCGCTCCACGGCTCGCTCTCGGGCAGATGGTTGGGGGCGGCGGAGCCGGCGTCACGCGCATCAAGCATCTCGAAAAGATTACTCTGGCCGCTCGCTTTTTCCCGCAGTTTTTCCGCTGCGTTCGCGAACGCGAAATTGATGGCATTGAAGAGCCGGGCGCGGTGCATGCCGAATCCGTCCATCGCGCCGCACTTGATCAATGCTTCCAAGACGCGCTTGTTCACGATGCCGGGGTCGAGCCGCTGGCAGAAGTCGATCAGCCCCGTAAAAGGACCGTTGGCCGTGCGCTCCGCCACGATGGCTTGTGCGGCCCCTTCGCCGACACTCTTGATGCCCGCCAAACCGAAGCGGATATTGCCGTCTTCCGGGATAAAGCGGTCGAGGCTGTGATTCACATCTGGTGGCAAAACGGTGAGCCCCATGTCGCCAGCCTCGGCCACAAAGCCAGGGAGCTTGTCAAAGTTGCCGATTTCCGACGAGATCTGCGCACACATGAACTCGGCGGGATAGTGGGCTTTCAGGTAGGCGGTCTGGTAGGAGACCACCCCGTATGCGGCGGCATGCGATTTGTTGAACCCGTAATTGGCGAACTCGGTCATCGTGTCAAAGATCTTGTTGGCCAGTTCGGTCGACATGCCGCTGGTTTTCGTGCAGCCCTCAACAAAAGCCGGACGTTCCTTGGCCATGACCTCGGGTTTCTTCTTGCCCATGGCGCGGCGCAGCAGATCGGCGCGCCCCAGCGAATAACCGGCCAGCGACTGTGAGGCGCGCTGGACCTGTTCTTGATAGACAAAAATACCGTAGGTTTCCTTTAAAGAGGCCTCCAGTTTCGGGTGGTCGTAGACCACCGGCTCCTTGCCCTCTTTGCGCGCGATGTAGCTGGGGATGTTCGCCATCGGACCGGGGCGGTAGAGTGCGGTCACCGCGATGATATCTTCAATCCGGTTGGGCTTCAGGTCCGTCAAGACGCGCCGCATGCCGCCGGATTCGAACTGGAATACGCCGACAGTATCGCCGCGCTGAAAGAGCTTGAAGGTTTCTTCGTCATCGAAACGGTTGAATTCGGGCGAATTGAGGTCGAGTTCAACGCCGTGCACCAGTCTGACCAGGTCAACGGCCTCTTGAATGACGGTCAGCGTCTTGAGCCCCAGAAAATCCATCTTGAGCAGGCCGACATCCTCGATCGGTTCCTTGGCGTACTGCGTGACGGGGTTGCCGTCCTTGTCGCGTGCAAGCGGAACGAGGTCGATCAGCGGCTTGTCGCCGATCACGACGCCGGCGGCATGCACACCGGTATTGCGGTAGAAGCCTTCGAGCAGTTCGGCGTGCTGCATGATGCGCCGCAGGTCGGGGTCCACCGCACACAAGGCGCCGAATTCGGGATTCTCGGTCTTGGCTTTTGCCAGGGTGATTTTCGGGTCGTCAGGGATCAGCTTGCAGAAGATGTTGGATTTGCTCAGCGGTATTTCCAACACGCGGGCGATGTCGCGGATCACCGTTTTCGCGCCGAGTTGGCCGTAAGTCACGATCTGCGCGACACGGTCCTTTCCGTATTTTTGAGTGACGTATTCGATCGTCTTGCCGCGGTTGGTCTGACAGAAATCGATATCGAAGTCCGGAGGCGAGATGCGTTCCGGATTCAAGAAGCGCTCGAAGATCAGGTCGAAGCGGATCGGATCGAGCTGGGTGATATCCAGCGAGTAGGCCAGTAGCGAACCGGCGCCCGAACCGCGGCCGGGGCCGACCGGAACGCCGTGGCTGCGCGACCATTTGACGAAGTCGGAGACCACCAGAAAATAGTTGATAAACCCTGTTTTCTTGATCACGCCGACCTCGTAATCAAACCGTTCGACCAGCAGCTTCTCCGTATCGTTTGTCGGTCGGTCGTAATCCAGTCCGTAGTGGCGGCGGAGACCCTCTTTGCCGAGATGGATCAGATAATCGAAACCCGACCCCTGCCACCCGTCAGGCAACGGGAATTCGGGGAAGTGGAGGCTTTCGGCACGCCCGTCGGAAAAGGTCAGCTCCACATTGCAGCGGTCGGCGATCTCTTGGGTGAGGTCAAAGGCCTCGGTCTCGCCAGGGAAACGCTTTTCAAGCTCTTCGCGCGATTTGAAGTAAAACTCGTTGGAGCCGTAGCGCATGCGCTTGGGATCACTCATCGTGGTGTTGGTCTGGATGCACAGCATCACTTCGTGCGCTTCGGCATGGCTCTGATGCAGATAGTGCACGTCATTTGTGACCACCGCCTTCAGGCCGGTGCGTTTGCGCAGTTCGCGCACGCCCTCGTTGATCGTGCGCTGCTCTGGCATTCCATGGTCTTGCATTTCAAGGTAAAAATGGTCAGGGCCGAAAATCTCCATATACTCCCGGGCCACGCGCTCGGCTTCATCGAGATTGTTGTCCAGCAGATGCATGTTGACCTCGCCCTTGACACAGGCTGCCAGGCCGATCAACCCCTTGGAATAGGCTCGCAGCACTTCTTTGTCAATGCGGGGCTTGTAATAAAAGCCCTCCATGTGCGCGATCGTGTTGAGTCGGGCGAGGTTGTGGTAGCCTTCGTTGTCTTTGGCAAGCAACACAAGGTGGTGGTAGGGTAAAGAATGATCACGCGTCGAGCGCGGGGCGTTCGCCAGGATATACATCTCGCAGCCGATCACCGGCTTGATCCCCAAGTCGCGACAGGTCCTATAAAACTCGATTGTCCCGTACATGACACCGTGGTCGGTCATCGCCAAGGCAGTCATGCCTAATTCTTTGGCGCGCAGGACTAAAGGCTTGATATGGCAGGCACCGTCCAGCAGGCTGTATTTCGTATGCAGATGAAGATGGGCAAACGGCTTCGGCATGTCTTCCGACCGGGCGCGCAGGGTGATACGGAAAGGGGCAGCGGCACGCCCTGGACACCCCCCCTCATAAACCGTCGCCATCTTAGCAGACCGCCGGTTTGGGCGAAAGCCGCAATTCGGCCGTCATCCCACGCAGGCCGCTGTTTTCGCTTGCCCGTCGCGTTGTGCCATGTCACACTCAATCAGTCAAACGGGACGATATCTAAAGGAGAGCGTGTGTGGCGGAACTGAGTGAGATAGAACAACGCCTGAGCGAGTTGGAAGCGCGTCTGGGGTATGCGTTTCGAGAGCAGGGATTGCTGAATATCGCCTTGACGGCACCCTCATACCGAACGGATCACTCCGCGCCGTCTGTCCGTGACAATCAGCGGCTGGAGTTCTTGGGAGACGCCGTCTTCGGCTTGTTGTCTGCGCAGCGTCTCTACGCGCGCTATGCCGATGCGGACGAGGGCACGTTGACGGTTCGGCGCAGTCTGTTGGCGAGCGGGCGGGCGCTGGCAGGGGCGGCGCGGCGTATCGGGCTGGGCGATTATCTCCGACTGGGCCGCGGTGACGCCGCGGCGGGAGGACGCGAGAACGACAACACGCTGGCCGATGCGATGGAAGCGGTGTTCGGCGCTGCGTGGTGTGACGGCGGCCTTGCGGCTGCGGAGCAGATTTATGCGTCCGTGATGGCAGGCTGCGAGGATGTTCCGCTCGACACGTGGAGCATCAACCCCAAGGGACGGCTGCTGGAGGTGTCACAGCGGCACGCGTGGCCGGATTCGCCGGCGTATGCGTTGCTGGACGCGTCGGGCCCGCCTCACGCGCCGGTTTACACCGTGTCGGCGAGCGTACACGGCGGTCATTCGGCGCACGGCACCGGCAGAACCAAGCAGGCCGCCGAGAAGGCTGCGGCGTCGGCTCTGCTGCAGCAGTTGGCGGATGCCGGTGTTCACCTCGAGACATAAGGCCCCTCAGCGGATGGCGGAAGGAAATCATGCGCGTTGAACGATGGGCCGGATTTCGTCCCCTGTGAGGGCGTCCGGCGTTTACACATGAGGGTAATCATGGCAAAGGCAAAACAGACCAAACGAACGGGATCGAAAAATGAGGTGCCGCTCGCGCGCCAGGCGGATGCGGTCGCAGGCAACAACCGCCCCTCGCAGCAGGTAAGTGGGCCGAACGCGCGCGGGTGTCCGCTGGTGCTCGACGGCGAGATGGCGGCGGAGGATTTCACGCCCGACGCCTGCCTGTCCTGCGATGAGTTTGACTGTCCGTTCTGCGAAGCGGCGCATGGTTCAGGCGCACTGCGCAGCCGGCTGTTTGACACCGGCGATGCGGCAGAAGACGAGAACGATGAGGCCTGGGGGGACGATGAAGACGTCACCTCGTTTGACGGCGACGGGGACGGGGATGATGCGCAGGACGAGGATCTCTTCTAGCCCGCGATGGCGGGGAAGGCTCAGCGCCGCTTCCGCTCGGAATCGTGAACATGCCGCTCGATGTCGTGTTCCATGAGCGGGACCGCGACAGGCGTTGAAAAGTCGATGGTGATGCGCGGCGTGGGATCCAGCGCCACGTCAAGGGCTTCCGCCTGAAAATCCAGCACATGCCCGCCGCAGGAGCGGTCGTCCGCGAGGTAGTGCAGGTGGAACCCCGGCACGCCGATCGACCCCGGCACGAAGGGCGGAGTCCAGAAGCCGACCAGCGTTCCCTGCGTGTCGACGTATCGGTATTCGTGCTGCAAACGCGTCGCCTCGGCCAGCGGTCGATACGGACGATCCTGCTTGTCGCAGCTCCTGACACGCATGGACGCAAACCGTCCATGTACGCGGATGGCGTGAAAAATCTGCCTGTCTTCAAAAACCTGTTCAAGCGCTTGGGAGAAGGCTGAAAAGGACGCGACGTGGCGCATGACATGACGGCGATCCGCGTCGAAGAGCGTACAGGCTCCAAAGGGCATCGTCACGGTCTCTGCCGGCATGTGGACGGTGCCGTCGCCTTTGATCTGATAAACTCGGCCGTCCAGCAGTACACCCTCGCCGTCCAGTCCTTCGAAAGTGCCGATCCCTAAATCTCCGGCCGCCTTGAAGTGTGCGACGGTCAATTTTCCGTCATAATTGCCGCTGAGAACATAGAGGAACGGGGCGAGTTGGGTGACGGTGTCACGGTCCTGCACGAGCGTGGAGGTGGCGGTCAGGCATCCTGCACTCATGAGTAAAAAGGCATGGCTGAGAGGCAGTCGCGTGGCGCGCAAAAAATGGAGCAGCGAGGTCATGGTCGGGTCTCCTTGACGACATGGCGGGGCGGAACGTTCAAAACGCGAATATTTATAGCATATCCCCTCATCCGGATAAATACCCGTCGCGAACCATTCTTGCATTGGATGCACATGGGAGATTACACTACAACTGCAATGATAAATGTCTGATCGGAGAGGATGGCGCCATGCTGAGAGGGAGAGACAGAATGCGACTGGGTATAATGGGACTGACAGTCTGCGCGGCGGTCGGCGTGCAGGCGGACGGCGAATGGACGGATCCGCGCGTGCGCACACTGCTCATGCCGCATCGCGTGTTGTGGACCTCGGCCAACACACCGTCATCTCGTGTCGAGAATGCTGAAATCGTGCTGAAACAGAAGCACGGGCAAGTGCCGGAAGGCCTTTTTCTCGCGGGCTCCGGGTGTCGCATGGAGAACAAGGGGGCTCCGGCTTCACTGCTCGTGGACTTTGGCCGCGAACTGCATGGCGGCGTGCAACTCGCCTCGGGCGGGCCGAGCAAAAAGGGACTCAAGGTGCGTATTCGCTTCGGCGAGTCGGCTGCCGAGGCCATGGCGGAACTTGGCGAGCGGGGGGCCTGTAACGATCATGCGATCCGCGACGACGTGGTGGAACTGCCGTGGCTCGGTACGCGCGAACTGGGCAACACCGGTTTCCGCTTCGTGCGTGTGGATCTGGTCTCGAAGGGCGTGCTGAGTCTGGAGTCGATCCGAGCTGTGTCGCTGATGCGGCCCATGCCGCAGCTCGGCGCATTCACGTGCAGCGATGAGCGCCTGAACCAGATCTGGGCCACTGCGGCCCGCACGCTGCATCTCTGCTGCCAAGAGTACATTTGGGACGGCATTAAACGCGACCGGCTGGTGTGGATGGGCGACATGCACCCTGAGGTCATGGCCCTGATGGCGGTGTTCGGTCCGCAGCAAGTTTTGACCGATTCGCTGGATTACATGCGGCAAACCACGCCGCCCGATGCCTGGATGAACACCATGCCCTCGTACACGTTGTGGTGGATCCGTTGTCAGCATGACTGGTACCGCTACACCGGTGACCGGGCGTATCTGGAAAAACAGCAGACGTATCTCAAAGCCGTGCTCGCGAACGTGCTGAAACACATCACGCCTGAGGGCCGCTACGGTCTTCCGAGCGGGTTTTTGGACTGGCCGACCCAGCACAACCGCAAGGCGGTCGACGCCGGCATGCAGGCATTGATGCTGATGGCGGTCGAAGACGGCGCGCGACTGGCCGTCGTGCTGGGCGACGCCGAACTTGCCGCACACTGTACGGAAGGCGCGACGCGGCTGCGTCAGGTGCGCCCTGATCCGCAAGGCAGCAAGCAGGCGGCCGCGCTGCTCGCGCTCTCAGGCCTCGCCGAACCGGCGGCCATGCATGCGCAGGTGCTTTCACACGACGGCGTGCAGGGCGTTTCGACCTTCTACGGCTACTATATGCTGGAAGCGCTAGCCAAAGCCGGCGACGTGCAGCGCGGCATCGATACGGTGTGCAACTACTGGGGCGCGATGCTGGATATGGGCGCGACCAGTTTCTGGGAGGATTTCAATGTGGCTTGGACGAATCAGGCGTTCCGCATCGATGAATTGCCGGTGCCAGGCAAAAAAGACATCCACGGCGACTATGGCGAGTTCTGTTACAAAGGATTCAGGCACAGCCTCTGCCATGGCTGGTCATCGGGGCCGGCCGCCTGGCTGATCGCACACGTGCTGGGCATTCAACCGCTGGAGACAGGCTGCAGAACTGTACGCGTCAAGCCGTTCCTGGGCGGATTGACCTGGGCCGCAGGCGCGTTCCCGACGCCTGCGGGCGTGGTCAAAGTGCGTCATTCACGCCAGAGTGACGGTGCGGTCAAAAGCGAGATTCAGGCGCCCGACGGCATCAGGATCGTGCGGGAGTGAAGATGAGAAAAACAGCACTCACCGTGATGGCGGCCGCGACGGCTGCGTGGGCCGGGCCACAGGTTGTGACACCTCTTTTCCCCGCACCTGATTTGGTGGTTGCCGAAGAGACGCTGGCGCCACCCGCCGCAACCGACACCGATGCCGCGCCGCTCTTGCAGGCCGCGATCAACCGGGTGGCACAACGCGGCGGCGGAACGGTGTACGCGGCAGCCGGCACGTACCGCATCGCCTCGCGCGTCATCGTGCGCGAAGGCGTGACGCTGCGCGGCGACTCGGCTGCCCAGACTCCCGGGGCGGGGACACTCTTGAGCATCACGGCGGACAAGGATCGCGAAGATGCGCCTGCCACCTTCTCGATTGAACGCGGGGGCGGCCTGACGGGGCTGACCTTCTGGTACCCGGAGCAGCGCCTGCCTGATCCGGTGCCCTACCCTTGGACCGTCAAGAACGCCGAGATGTCTGCCAACGACAACCAGACCGTGGCAGACTGCACCTTTGTCAACGCGTGGAAAGCGATCTGCATCGGACCGGACGGCAATGAGCTGCATACCTTCCGCAAGCTCAGGATCTGCGCATTGAAGACCGGGATCCAGATTGACAGCACGACCGACATCGGACGCATGAGCGAAGTCACGGTCGCGCCTTCTGTCTGGCTCGCGAGCGATCTGCCCGGCGTGCCGCCGGGGCCCGCGCTGCACGATTACCTGCTGCGCGAAGACACGGTGGCGGTGATGATCGGCCGCAGCGACTGGGAGTATATCTGGCGGCTGGAGGTCTTCGGATACCGCCGCGGCTTGGTTTTCCGTAAAGGCGCGCGAGGCACCACCAACGCGGTGATGGCCGAGTCGCGCCTAACGGGTTGCGGACGGGCCTGTGAGGTGCAGGCGCTGAATCAGGTCGGCTTCTCCGCGTACCGCTGCGAATTCGCGGGCACGGACCGCGCGTGGATCGGCACCTCGTCCTTTGACGCCGTGGTACAGTTCCATTCATGCCGGTTTGACGGCGTGACGGCCAATGACGGCAGCGGCGTGGCGACCTTTCACGCCTGCGATCTTGCGGCGGCTGACGTGACCTGCGTGCCGGGCGGGCAGCTCACAGCGATGGATTGCACGCTGGGGAACGTCGCGCTGGCTGCCCGCCGGGCTCGGCTGCTCGGGTTCGATGCCGGAAAAGCGCGCGTGGGCAGTCTGGATGCAAGCGGCGATGTCATGGTCTGTGCGACAGGTCGTGGTAAGGTGGGCGAGCCAGTCGTCTGGGGCGAGCCGCCGCCGTTTCCTCGTCCGCGCTCCGATGCGCTGTTTGTGGTGACCGCGTTCGGCGCGTCGCCGAACCGCGCGGACAACGCGGCGGCGTTTCAGGCGGCCTTGGACAGGGCGGGCGAAAATCCCGGCGGCGGCACGGTCTATGTGCCTGCCGGGCGCTATGCGTTTCGGCAGGACATCACCGTGCCGGCCGGCGTGGAGCTGCGCGGCTGTTCGGATGTGCCGCATCATACGGTATCGGGCGGGTCGGTCCTGATGGTCTATCACAACCGCGGCGTGGAAGCGGGCCCGCCCTTTGTGAGCCTGTCTGCCGGTTCCGGTTTGCGCGGCATGACCTTCTGGTATCCGGAACAGCCGCTGAAGGCGCCGGAGCCGTATCCATGGACCGTTCGCGCGCTCGGGCGCCGCTGCTGGCTGAAAGATGTGACGGTTGGCAATGCCTGGCAAGCGGTCGATTTCGCCACGCACCGCAGCGACGGCCACCGGATCTCGTATCTCGCCGGCGCGATGTTCCGGCGCGGCTTGTTCGTGGGAGGGTGCAAAGAGACCGGCTGGATCGAGGATGTGCAGTTCAATCCTCATTACGCCTGCCGCCTGCCGCGGGAGTTGCCGCGGGTGGAGGGCGATCGGCCCGGTGACACGGGCGGGCACGTCATTCAATTCCAGCGCGAGCATCTTGAGGGAATCGTCATACGTGACTGCCGGGATGCGCGGCTTCGGGGAACCTTCCTGTATGCGGCGTATGACGGGCTCGCTTTTCGCGGAGCCTGCCGTGCGCAGGTGCTGATGCACGGCACAGACACGGGCAGCCGAGCTGTGGCGTTTGAGACGACACGTGATTCGCGCGTCGACGTGGCGCTGGCGCAGCTTGTGGCGCTGGGCGACTGGGCCAAGGCCGCGATCGTCACGTTGCCCGCCGACCGCGGCACGGTGCGGTTCCTGAATTCGCAAATGTGGGCCGGGCCGGCCACGGCCGTATTGGAGGGGAGCGGTACGGTGCGGCTCGAGCAGTTCAACACACTGACCGGGCCGATCGAGGTCCGGGCCGGACGTCTGGAGGCGCTCAACGGTGTCTTCGAACGCGCACTGTCGCCGCATCTGGCCTTTTCAGCTTCGGCGCGAGGCGAGGTGGCGGGCACGCTGTTCGAGCGCGGTCCGTTGCGGGTGGAGGCTGACCGCCGTCATGTGCGGACCTTTGCGAACTCACTGTCGATGGCGCCATCCGCGCTGAATCCGGGAAACGTGCCGACGCAGTTGGCGAGCGGGTTTGAGCCCGGCGAGCCCGAGGCGGTTGCCGACACCGTGGCCGCGCCGGGCGGCGGGCTGCGCAAGGTGAGCGACAGCCGCTGCGCCGCGGTCGAACGCGACGACGCGCATAGCGGGCGCTGTGCCGTGCGGCTCGGCGGGATGTCCGATGACCCCGCATATTCCTTCGCGTATCACACGGTGCTCAAGCAGCCGGTCTATGTGATGCCCGATACCGTCATGACCTACTGGTTCAAGCCGCTCAATGAGAACGGGCGCGGCACGGGCATCGATCTTCTGTTTGCCGACGGCAAGACGTTGCGTGAGAGCGGCACGGTGGACCGCGACGGGACACCCACTTTTCCCGGCGTGAAGCGCGGCCAGCTTGGCACCTGGACGCAGATCGTGGTGCCGCTCGGAAAATTTGCGGGTCATACGATCGTGACGGTGATGGCGGCCTACGATTCGCGTAAGGGCGGTGGACGGTTTGAATCATTGTTCGATGATCTGCGCATCGCGCCTGAATTGCCGCCGGCGGCATGGCAGATGCGCTTGGAGCCGGCGGGCGGGCGCGTGGCGCGGGGCACGCAAATCCGGCTGGTCAAGGAGCCGTCGATGCGCGTGCGTTACACGCTGGATGGCAGTGCGCCGGAGTCAGATTCGCCGGTGTATGAACAACCGTTCACGCTCGCGCGGCGCGGCGCGGTTGAGGTGAAGGTCACGCCGCTAAAACAGAACGGCGTGTTGTCGGACCAAGTGTTCGGGGCGTTGTACGTCGTCGAGTAAACCCAAACGAAGTTGGGCAAGGGGGATTCAAAAATGAAACAGTGGATGGCGGCGGTAACGGCTGCCGCATTGGGCGTGGCGACGGTCTCGGCACAGACGCGCGAGGGCTGGACGCTGGTGTGGGCGGATGAATTTAATCGGGACGGATTGCCCGACCCCGCCAAATGGACGTATGAGAAAGGGTTCGTGCGCAATAAAGAAGCGCAGTATTACACCGTCAACCGCGTTGAAAACGCACGCGTCGAGAGCGGCAGGCTGATCATTGAGGGACGCAAGGAGGCTTACACCGCGCCGGACGGCAAGACCGCGTCATACACCGCGGCAAGCGTGACCACAGACGGCACGTTCGCGCTGACCTACGGGCGTACGGAGGTCAAGGCCAAGCTGCCGCGCGGGCGCGGCATGTGGCCGGCGATCTGGATGCTCGGCACGAGCATCCATGGCATCGGCTGGCCGCGCTGCGGCGAGATCGACATCATGGAGTTCGTGGGACACGACCCATCGACGGTACACGCCAACGTGCACTGGTTCGACACGGCAAAAGGAAAGCACACCTCGTCCGGCGGCAAGCTGAACGGCCAGAAGCCTTCGGATGACTTCCACATCTATGCCGTGGAGTGGTTCGCCGACCGCATGGATTTCTTCTATGACGAGAACCTTTACTTCTCCTATCCGCTGCCCAAGGCCGGTGCGGATGCGGCCAATCCCTTTCACAAGCCGCATTACCTGATCCTTAATCTGGCGATCGGCGGAAGCTGGGGCGGTCAGCAGGGGATTGACGACTCGACCTTCCCGCAGCGCTACGAGATCGATTACGTCCGCTTCTATCAGAAGAAATAAGTCAACGAATCCGCTTGTCAGCGGCAGGGCAGATGTGGCACCATGACGCCGATGACAACTCAGGTCATAGCGTTTAATCTGCGACTTACCGGCTTGTGGCTTCTGTGCGGCCACGGGACGTTTGCCGTTTAGGTTTTTCGCAGTGCGAATACAAGGCCAGAACTCCCGTGGATCAGTGAACGCTGCCGCGGGAGTTTTTGTTTTCCCGCTGGCCGTGCATGAAAACGCGGGTGAGACGGCGCAGAATCCAGAACAAGAAACAGCCCCGGCAGGGGCACGACGAGGAAACCGACCATGAACGAAAGTCCTGACATGCGACGCATCTATGTGTTCGACACCACGCTGCGCGACGGTGAGCAGTCACCGGGGTGCACCATGAACCTGCGCGACAAGCTGTTGGTTGCGGAGCATCTTGAGGCTCTGCGCGTGGATATCATCGAGGCCGGTTTCGCGATCGCCTCGGCCGGCGATTTTGAATCGGTCAAAGCGATCGCCGGCGTGGTCAAGGACGCTGCGGTCGCCAGCTTGTGTCGGGCCCTGCCCAAAGACATTGATTGCGCGTGGGAGGCGGTGCGTGGGGCGAAACATCCGCGTATCCACACCTTCATCGCGACTTCGCCGATCCATATGGCCTGCAAGCTCAAGATGGAGCCGGACGCGGTATACGAACAGGCGGTGGCGATGGTCCGACATGCGCGCAACCTGTGCGGTGACGTCGAGTTTTCGCTGGAGGATTGTTCGCGCAGCGAGCGGCCATTCATCTACCGCGTGGTGGAAGGCGTGATCGCGGCGGGTGCCGGCACGGTCAACATTCCTGATACCGTGGGATATGCCGTGCCCGAGCAGTTCGGCGAATTGATCTCAGACATTCGACGCCACGTGCCCAATATCGCCAAGGCACGGCTGGCGGTGCATTGCCACAACGACCTCGGGCTGGCAGTCGCCAACTCGTTGGCAGCCGTGCGCGCCGGAGCCGATCAGGTCGAATGCACGGTCAACGGGATCGGCGAACGCGCGGGCAATGCCGCGCTGGAAGAGATTGTCATGGCGCTGCACACGCGGCGCGAATTTTTTCAGGCCGAAACGAATATCGACACGTCCAAGATCTATGCGACGAGCCGCTGCGTGATCACGGTCACCGGCAGCCGCGTTCAGGCGAACAAAGCCATTGTGGGCGAGAACGCCTTTGCGCACGAAGCCGGCATCCATCAGCACGGCGTGCTCGCCAATCCGTTGACCTACGAGATCATGACGCCCGAGTCGATCGGCCTGCCGCGCAACAAGATGGTGTTGGGCAAGCACTCCGGACGCCATGCCTTCGAAAGCCGCCTGAACGAACTGGGCTTCCATCTGGAAGAGGCGCGCCTCAACGAGTTGTTTGGCAAGTTCAAAGACCTGGCCGACCGCAAGAAGACGGTGAGTGACGCCGACATCGAAGCGCTGGCGCATGACGTGCAGACCATGATCACCGAGCGCGTCAAGCTTGACCGCTACAACGTGACGGCCAGCAATGCGATCACGCCGGTCAGCACCATTCGCCTGCTGCGCGACGGCAAACTGGTGGAGCATGTCGCCGCGAGCGACGGCCCGATCAACGCTTCGTTCAAAGCCATCAACCAGTTGCTGGGACTCAAGGTCACGCTGGAGAGTTTCCAGCTCAACGCGATCACCGGCGGCACGGACGCCCAGTGCGAGGCGACGGTGCGCGTGCGCGACGGCGAGCGCGTCTATCACGGGCGCGGCATCTCGACCGACGTGATCGAAGGCAGCATCCTGGCCTATTTGCAGGCGTTGAATGTCCTGCTCGACGAAAGCACCGGCAAGCGTGTTGGCGCGTGATGCGAGGAAGGTTGCGATGAATCCGCCGCTCTCCAAATGTGTCATCGTTGCAAATGGCGTGTTCCCTTCGCATCCGCTGCCGTTGGCAGCGTTGCGTGGGGCGCGGCGCGTGATAGGCTGCGACGGCGCGGCGGAAAAGCTGGAGGCGGCGGGATTCGAGCCGGACTGGATCGTGGGGGATCTCGACAGCTTGTCCGACGCGAGCCGCGCGCGTTATCGTGACCGTTTGGTGGCGGTGTCCGAGCAGGCGAGCAATGATCTGGCCAAAGCCTTCCGTTTCTGTTTCGAACAGGGCTGGCATGACGTGGTGATTGTCGGTGCCACCGGTCTGCGCGAGGACCACACGCTGGGCAATCTCGCCTGGCTGGCAGATTTCGCGCTGGCTCTGCATGCGGCTGGCACCGCACACGGCTGCGGGCGCATCGTGCTGTTGACCGACACCGGTATCTTTACTCCGGCGCTCGCTTCGATGGCCTTCCGGTCATACGCGGGGCAACAGGTTTCGATCTTTTCGTTCGAAGCTGGCGTCCAAATATACGCAGATGGCCTGAAGTATGCGCTCGATGGCGTGCCCTTCACCCGCTGGTGGCAGGCCGCGCTGAACGAATCACTCGGCGAGACCTTCAAGCTGGTGTTCGAGGGTGGCCCGCTGCTCGTTTTTCAAACCTACTGAGTGCCGGACAGGCTGATTGCCCGGGAAATCCGCTTGTTTTTCGACGGGGTTGGGCAGTATACTTTGCGACCGTGTTTTCCATGTCTAACAACGTGTGGCGGAGGGACGCGGTATGGACAGCGTTCTGAGCGTCGTTTTGGTCGGCAACCCCAATACCGGCAAAACCACGCTCTTTAATCTGCTCACGGGGGCGCGTGAACGCACAGGCAATTGGACCGGCGTGACGGTTGAGAGCGCGCACGCCGGGTTCACGCTGGATGGACGCGTGTATCGCGTCGCCGATCTGCCGGGCATCTACTCTTTCTCGCCGGACACCGAGGATGAACGGGTCGCCCGCGATTATCTGATTCGCAACCGTCCGTCTGCGGTCATCAACATTGTCGACGCCTCGAATCTCGAGCGCAGCCTGTATCTCACCTCCCACCTGCTGGATATGCGCGTGCCATTGGTGGTGGCGCTCAACCAGGTGGACGTGGCGGAACGTCACGGGGTCAAGGTGGATGCGCAGCATTTGGCGCAGCATTTGGGCTGCCCCGTTGTGCCGATGGTCGCGTCGCGCGGCGAGGGGCTGGCCGCATTGCGCGCGGCGGTGGCGGATGTCGCGTCTGCGCACCGCCTGCCTGCCGCGCGCGTGGTGTATGGCGAGGCCGAACCCTCGGTACGGCGCCTGCAGGTTTGCCTGATCGTAGCGGCCGATGACGCGGGGGTGGATTCGCGTTGGCTGGCAATCAAACTGCTCGAAGGCGACCTGTTCGCGCGATCATTAACGAACGGTTTGTTCGATACGATTGTGGCCGAAGAGAACGCGCGCCTGGCCCGGCACACCGGTCAGCGGCCTGAGACGGCGGTGATGGATGCGCGGCTGGGCTTTATCCGCGGGCTTGCCCGCGATGTGGTACGCCGCCGGGGCGAGATCCGTCGGCGCTTTTCTGATGTGGCTGATCGCGTTCTACTGAGCCGTCCAGTCGGCATTCCCGCCTTTTTGAGCGTGATGTTCGCCGTTTTCTGGCTCACCGTGCGCCTGACGCAGCCGCTGGTCGATTTTATTGACAATGTGTTTGGCGCGTTGCTGGTTCGCCAGACGCGGGTCTGGCTAACTGCCTTCGGCGCACCGGATCTTCTGATTGCGTTACTTTCCGATGGCGTCGGGGCCGGTTTGACGACGGTTGCGACGTTTATGCCACCTATCTGCATGATCTTTCTCTGCCTGACGTTGCTGGAAGAGTCGGGCTATATGGCGCGGGCGGCATTCATCATGGACCGTTTTCTCAATGGCATCGGCCTGCCCGGCAAAGCGTTCATCCCGCTGCTGGTCGGGTTTGGCTGCACGGTTCCGGCATTGATGGCGACGCGCACGCTGGAACAGCGTCGCGCCCGTGTGCTGACGATGCTGATCGCGCCGTTCATGTCGTGCGGTGCACGGATGCCGGTGTATGCGATTTTCGCGATGGCTTTTTTCGAGCGGTCCGGCAACTTGGTGATCTTTGCGCTCTATCTGATTGGCGGACTACTTGCGATTCTGTCGGGGGTGGTGCTGCACCGTACTTTGCTTAGGGGCGAAGCGGCAGCTTTCGTCATGGAACTGCCGCCGTATCACGTCCCTGCACTGCGAGGCTGTCTGGAGCACGTCTGGGGCAACCTCAAAAGTTTTCTTACGCGCGCCGGTCAGGTGATCATTGTGATCGCGCTGCTGCTGAGCTTGGGCCACGCGTTGCTTGACCGGGCGAGCGGCGATGCGGAACGTGCGGCCGAATGGCGTGCGTCCGCCGGGCGCGCGATGACGGTGCCGTTGCGGCCGATGGGCGTGTCGGAGCAGAATTGGCCCGCTGCCGCAGGATTGCTGACGGGACTTATGGCCAAAGAAGCGATCGTGGGGACGCTGGAGGTGCTCTATGCCCATGCGGATGAAGCGCCGGACGTAGCCCCGGTCGCTCTCGGTCAGTCGTTCGCGAACGCCGGCAGGCGACTGGTCGCCGCCTATGGATTTGCCGCGCCGTCACCGGCAGACAGCGTGCAGGATGATGGAGACGGCGCGACGCATGGTGGCGGCGGGCTCCTCGCGGCGATGCGCCGCCATTTTGGCAGTCGCGCGGCCGCCTTTGCCTATCTCTTGTTTGTGTTGATCTATTCGCCGTGCGTGGCAGCGTTGATCGTGCTGGCGCGTGAGGCCGGATGGCGCTGGATGCTTTTCGCGGTAGTCTACCAGACGCTGCTGGCCTGGATGGTGGCAACGGTGTTTTATCAGCTTGCCACCTGTGCGGAGGCACCGTTGCGCGCGGCGCTCTGGATGGGCAGCGTGGCGGCCGTGGCGACAGGCGGGTATGGTTTGTTGCGAGTCGTTGGAAAGCGAGTGGCCGTATGAGTCATCCAGACGATCTTCATCCGGCCCTCTCAACCGGGCGCAGCCTTATGGATCTCAAGGATGGTGAAGGCGGGATCATCCGTGCCAACCACGACCGCAAATCTGCGGAGATGGGGCTCTTCCCCGGCGTTCGCGTGCAGATGTTCCGCAACCGCAAGCATGAACGGTCATTGGTGATCGGCGCCGGCGAGGCCCGTTTCCTCGTATCGCGGGCGATTGCCAAAAAAGTTGAGATGGAGGGTTAGGGGTTTTCATTCGCTCTCGCTCGTCGTATACTGTTCGTAATCAGAAGGAGGTCATAGATGAAAAAAGCATGGATGGCGATGGCGGTGGCGTGCGTGGCATGGGCTGGCATGAGCGAAGAGATGACGAGTTATGTGTTGGTGAAAGAGAGCGCGGACAAGCAGGACGCATTTCTGCAGGAAGTGGCGGGTTTTCTGGAGAAGGCCGGGCACTTTTATCTCGCGACCTGCGAGCAGGGCGGCGCGCGTGTCCGCCCGATCAAGTACACCTTTGTGATGGATAACAAGCTGGTGTTTGTCACCTCATCCCAAAAGGGAATGTACGCGCAACTTCTGAAGAATCCCCAAGTCGAGATTTCTCGCACGGCGGTGGACGGCAGCGCGTATTTGCGCTACAAGGGGACCGCCGAACTGTGCAAGGATGAGGCGGTCAAGGCGAAGATCGTCGAGGCCTATCCTTTTTTCGAGAAAAACTTCAAGGAGAACCTCGTGGTGTTCGCGATCGCACCGGAAATGGCGGGCATCTTTCCGATGAAGGGCGGCCAGGCCAAAACGAAGGTGTTCAGCGCGGAAGCGCGTTAAAGCGGACGCCACGTCCGTCCGTCACGGGCTAGCAGCTCGGCTGCGGCCAATGGGCCGTCCGAGCCTGCTGCATAGGGGTGGAGCGGACACCGGTCCGCATGGTCGCGCCAGGTGTCAAGGACTGGCGTGAAGAGTCGCCAGGCCGCCTTGATCGTCTCGTTGCGCACAAAGAGCGTGTGGTCGTGCAGCATGGCGTCCAAGAGCAGCCGCGCATAGGCGTCGGGGGCGTCCAGTTCGTCGCCCAGATCCGCGTAGTTGAACGCAAGCGGCAGTTCGCCCATGCAAAGTTTGGGCCCTGGACGCTTCGCCTGCAAGTGGAGGCTCATGCCTTCATCCGGCTGCACTTTGAGGACCAGCGAGTCAGGGTCGCAGGCGCCGAACAGGGGGTGCGGCGAAGGTTTGAACACCAGGGTGATGGTGCTGGTCTTTTCAGACAATCGCTTGCCCGACCGCAGATAAAAGGGCACGCCTTGCCAGCGCGGCGTGTCGATCCAAATCTTGGCGGCCGCAAAGGTTTCGGTTGTGGAGTTCGGGGCGACCCCTGGTTCATCGCGATATCCGGCCATGCCGCCGCCCGCCGTATACTGCCCGCGCACAACGCAGGATTCAAGGTCACTGCACGGGAAGGCGCGGATGGCGCTGATCAGCGCCAGTTTCTCACGGTGAATCGCGTCAGCCGAAAATTCGGCAGGCGGCTCCATCGCCACCAGGGCAAGCATCTCCAGCAGGTGGTTCTGGAACATGTCGCGCAGCAGGCCGGACTGCTCGTAATAGCCGGCGCGATGTTCGACGCCCAGCGTCTCCGCAACCGAGATCTGCACATGGTCGATCGAGGCGGCCCGCCAAACCGGTTCGAAAAGGATGTTTGCAAAACGCAGGATCAGGATGTTCTGAACCGTGTCTTTGCCCAGGTAGTGGTCGATCCGGAAAATCTGCTCCTCGTGCACATGCCGCTGCAAAAAGGCATCCAGCGCCGCTGCAGAGTCAGAGTCTGATCCGAACGGTTTCTCCAGCAAAAGGTGCCGCCATGCCAACTCGTGGTCCGGCTCTTCGAGCAGCCCCGCCTCCGCGAGACGCGCGATGATTGGTTGATAGGAAGCGGGCGGGATGGCTAGGTAAAAGAGGCGGTTGAACGGGGCCGGCGTTTCGAGCCGGTCCAGATCGACAAGATGCCGGCCGAGATGTGAAAACGAGGCGGGGACGGATTCATCGGCCTGAACATAGGAGACGCGCTCCAGGAACGCCTCGCGCGCGGCAGCGGACGACGACGGCAGGGCTTGCGCGACCAAGGCGCGGAACGACGCATGATCGTGGCGTGAACGGCCGCAGCCGACAATGCGCGACGTCGCGTGCAACAGGTCACGCGTGTGAAGCTGGAACAGGGAAGGAATGAGTTTGCGCCGGGCAAGATCGCCGGTGCCGCCGAAAAGGATCAACACGCAGGGAGCCGGCGAAACCTCCAGGCAGAAACGGGCAGGCGGATGTTTTTTAGCCATGCGCGGAGCTTACCATATCGCGCAAATGAGGGGCAAATGATATTGAACCCTGTGCCCGTTCTGCGGCGAGATGGCATTTGACAGTCAGGTTGCGGGACACGCATAATATCGACAGCGATAGTGGCTGGAAGGCGTCTTTCGATAAGGAAAAGTCATGAAACGAATTGTTGGAATCGCATCGATGCTGGTTGCCGTCGTGGGCACCGTGGCAGCGGAACCGGTTTGTGAAGCGTGGCACGTTCCGTATACGGGTGAGGATGCGACAGGCCCGAAGGTGATCGGCTTCTGGACGTTCGCGAATGTGAAGGATGCGTCGGGTAAGGGTCGCGATGCGGTGTTGCACGGTGCAACGCTGGCCTCAGATACGCGTGTGGGGACCTGCCTAGAGTCGTTCTGCGGCTGGCCGGTTCAGGACAAACGCCATGCCGCCGTGGTCGCCAACCACCCCTCGCTTTCGCCCAAAGGTGCGTTTACACTGGAGATGTGGATCAGACCGAAACCCGAATTCGCCGATTACCCCGAAGCGTTTCTTGCCGACAAAAAGTATGTGGCGCACACGGATTATCAATGGACACTGGGTGCTGCTGACGCTGGCGGTCAGCGGCGTCTACATTTACGGCTCGGGTTCGGCGATGATTCTGAAAACTATGGGTCGGAGCCCTCTCTGTTCGTAACGAATCAATGGACGCATCTTGCGGTCACCTATGACGGTTCTGGCACCGTGCGGTTTTTCAGGGACGGGGCTTCGTTGGGCAGTGCCACACGGACAGGACGTTCACGCATCGCGCCGGGCAGCCACCCGCTGTCCATCGGTGATCGTATCGGCAGCCTTTATCATGGGTTCCCTGGATACCTGACGCAGGTTCGGTTGTGCCAAGGTGCGCTGGAGTTTCGTCCGATCACGCTGGCAGCGGCATCGGACAGGAGCGTGTTTATTCGCATGGAAAAGACACCGTCACTGCGCTTCATGTTAACGAATGCCCAACGTCAGACTGCACGTGACGTGTCCGTGTCCTGTTCGATCGAGGGACGCGAAACCTCGCGTACCCTGATACCGGAACTCGCGCCGGGCGCAAGTCGGACGCTGGAAGTTCCGGTCGACACGGCCTTGCGCCCCGGCGTCTACGCGCTGCGGGTTCGCGTCGTGCTGCCGGGCAAGGAGGGGCATGAGCACTATGTGAGCGACGAGAGCGCGACGTTTACTTTGGTGCCGCGCCGTCCGCCACGCATGCCGGTGGTGATGTGGGGCCTTTACGGTGCGGCCAATGTGCTGCGCGAGCTGCCGCGCCTGACTGAAATCGGTTTTACGCACTGCCTGGGGTTCGGCGCGGATTACGGGCGCGTCTTTGAGGCGGGCTGCCCGGTGGCGCCCGACACGCCCGAACGCGTTGCAGAGGTCAAGCGCATGCTTGACACGGCGCTGGCGCATCATGTCGGCATCATCGCGACGCTCTCGCCCGGCCACTGGGCGGCCGGCGCGAAAGCGGAATTCCGGCGTGTCGACCGGAGTGGCGCGCGCAACGACAAAAAACCTGCTCTTTGCGCGGCGTTCCCGGAGATGCAGACCTTAGCCTTTCATGTGGGTGCCTCGGTCGCGCAAGCCTACAGCGCCTTCCCGGCTTGGCAGGCCGCCCTGCTGCACACCGAGGTCCGCGACGGGGCGAATGTGTGCTGGCATGCGCATGACCGCGAGGCGTACCGGCGAGCGACCGGCGCGGAGTATCCGCAGGATGCTCCGGGCAAGGGCGGCGTGGACTATATGAAACTTGCGGATTTTCCGCATAACCGGGTGATCCCAGACGACCATCCGCTGTTGCGTTTCCTGTCGTGGTATTGGAAAGAGGGAGACGGGTGGAACCGCATGAACGCAGAGCTGCACCGGGGGCTCAAATCCGTCGGACGCGACGGGATCTGGACGTTTCATGATCCGGCTGTGCGCGTGGCGAGCGTTTACGGAAGCGGCGGCAGTGCGGATGTGCTTTCGCAGTGGACTTATTCTTATCCGGATCCGATCCGCATCGGCGTGGCGACCGACGAGCTGTTTGCCATGGTGCGAGGCGCCGCCCAGCCGCAGCAGGTTATGAAGATGACCCAGATCATCTGGTACCGCTCGCAAACCGCGCCGGCTGCCAAAGGAGACGAGGTCAAAAAGGCTCCTGCCTCGCCGTGGGAAGACACGGATCCCGATGCTGCGTTTCCGACCATTTCGCCCATGCATCTGCGCGAGGCGTTTTGGACCAAGCTGGCCCGCCCGGTCAGGGGCATCATGTATCACGGCTGGGGATCTCTGGTGCCGCAGAGCGGTGAAAGTGCCTACCGGTACACCCATCCGCAGACACAACATGAACTGCGTCGCCTGATCAAAGAGGTTGTGGAACCGCTGGGCCCTGCCTTGCTACAGATCCCCGACCGGCCCAGCGATGTCGCGTTTCTGGAGAGTTTTGCGTCTCAAATGTTTGCGCATCGCGGGACCTACGGCTGGGGCAATGGTTGGTCCGGCGATGCATATCAGATGCTGCTGTGGGCGCATCTCCAGCCCGAGATCATCTACGATGAAACGGTGAGAGCGCGTGGTCTGGATGGCTTCCGCGTCTTGGTCATGATGGACTGTGATGTGTTGACAGCCGGCGTGGTGTCTGCGGTCAAAGCGTTCCAGGCGCGCGGCGGGCAGGTCGTAGGGGATGAACGTCTCTGCCCGGCCATCCAAGCTGATATGACGGTTGCGAGTTACACGCGGACGCGCAAGGCGGATGAAGACCGTGCTGCCCTAATCGCCAAGGCTACCGAATTGCGTGCGGCGCTCGACGTGCGCTATCGACGTTATTGCGATGCGTCAACGCCTGATGTCGTTCCGCGATGCCGTTCCTACGGCTCTACCGATTACCTGTTTGCCGTCAATGATCGGCGCGAATTCGGGGATTATGTCGGTCAGCATGGTTTGGTGATGGAGAACGGCCTGCCGGCAGAGGCGATGCTCTCGCTGGCGCGTTCCTCGGGTCATGTGTATGACCTGACGGAAGGGCGCACCCTGCACGCGCGTGTGCAGGAGGGGAGGCTGACGATCGCGCGCACCTTCGGCCCCTGCGACGGCTGCGTGTTGATGGTCACGGAGCGTGCCATCGAGGCGGTGCGCATTGACGTCGCGCAGGAGACGCGTCTCGGCTGCCGTCTGCCCTGTACGGTATCCGTGGTGGATGTGAACGGGAAACCGCTCGATGCCGTGGTGCCGCTGCATGTCGAGATCCTCGATCCGGCGGGATCTCCGGCGGAATGGAGCGGTTACTACGGCGCCGAACAGGGATGCCTGACGCTTACGCTCGATCTTGCGCCCAACGACCGTCGCGGCTTGTGGCAGATCCGCGCCCGGGAATTGGCCTCACGCCGCTGTGGCACGGCGTATTTCAGGGTAACACACCCGTAAAAAGTGACGGAAAAAAGAGGCCGCAAGGCTCAATGGCCGCGTGACGCGGGCGTGAGTCCTATCTGTCGGCAAACGGTCGCGACGGCGTCGAGGACGGACACCTCGACCGCGTCGGTGAAGGGGCCCGGCTGACCATAATAGATCATGCTGTCATCCGCCTCGTAACCGCCTTCCTGCAAGACGCGCAGCGACGGGATGTAGCTCTGCACCTCGTTGCAATAACCGGCAACTAGCAAGTTCTCACCGGAATAGTCTCGTTTGATACGCAGCGCATAATCCACAACAACTTCTCCGCTCAAAAAGATGAAAGTCGCTGTCTTTCCAATGCGCAGCGCCTGAACCGGATAGGGGAGGTCGGTTGTGGGAGATCCCACGTTGTATGCGTAGAGGATACGCTCCGCACGCCGTTGCCGGAATCGATCGTTGCCCGTCAATTCTGCGCGAAAAACATCGAGTCCGACAGGTCGAAAAGCGAGGTTTGTTTCTGTGAAAGCCGTGCGCAATGCACCTTCGACACTTTTCATTTCTTGGGTCAACACATGCTCAACCGCCTCGGCCAATGCCTTGCCGTAGGCTGCTGCATGCGCGACGGTGCCGCGCGGCTCCGGCCCTTGGTCGCCGGCGCAGCCCTGCACGAACAGCGCGGCTGCGCCGGGGTGCGCGCGCTCCAATTCCAGCATGGCAAAGCCGGCATAATCGCCGTTGATCAGCAGGTTATTGCCTTGCAGGGTGGTGCAGTGGCAGGCGTAATTGAAAAGAATCGCGCGCAGCGTGCCGTCGGGTGCCGAAACGCGCAGGACGGGCACCGTATGATCCACCGGGGCGGCATCGCGCTTGCGGCGGTTGATGGCAAAACCGGCCGTCCCGAATCCGAGGGAAATTTCTGCCGGAGCGAGCGTGGCAACGGCGTGATCGACAGCCATCATCATACGCTCTGACAGCATACGGTTTTGCGCCACCACATGCTGCAGTTCCTGCGGTGTGAAGGCGCAGCACACGCTAAGACTCGGCCACACCACGGGCCCGGAATGCGTGTGCGATGCGTTGAAAAAAATATCCTGTCGCGCCAGCCCGTGCTTCGCCTTAAGCTCTGCACAAACAGTCGTTGTCAACTCGCGGGTCAATCCAAGCACGTCGGTCGTGATGATCACCGCACGCTGGCCTTCGCCGTCTTCGATGACCAACGCCTTGGCCCAGATGTGGTGGAGCATGCCGGTCGCGGGGACAGTTCGCGCCGCGTAGCCTGCCAGCCAGACCGGCTGTGTGTCGGGAGTGATTACGGCGCGTCCGATACCGACTTTCATGCCAGACGCGGCGGCTGCGCCGCACGCGGCGAAGCAGATACAGGCCATGATGAACAGCGTCCGTTGCATCGCGTTTCCTTTCGATGTCAGGCGGTTTCAGCGGGGCGACGTTTGATCTGAACCAGATCGGTCCGCGTGTGGCCGTTTTCAGTGACGCGGGCCAGCGTGTATACCGTGCCGTCGCGAGCGACGGCGATCGAGTTCACGTAGGTGGGCCTGCTTCCGTCCGGGTAAAAAAGCGGGCCGTGGTCGCGGTACGTGTGAGTCGGGCTGTCATACGTGACCAGATGCAGGTTCTCAACACCTTTGGCCATGCCCATGGCCACCTTGCTCAACCCCTTAACACGCCGGCCATTTTCGAATACGGGTCCGCCGGTCAGATAGCAGAGCGTCCGCGCGTCAGGTGCGAGCGTGAATCCGAGGTAACCGTAACTGAACTGGTCGTTCATGCCGGAGCGCTGGGAGGGGAGGGAGGTCAGGCGATCAAGAACCTCGATG
Source organism: Verrucomicrobia bacterium ADurb.Bin070 (assembly GCA_002071025.1). Classification (GTDB taxonomy): domain Bacteria; phylum Verrucomicrobiota; class Kiritimatiellia; order RFP12; family UBA1067; genus DUPH01. The sequence continues at coordinate 60,517 of MWEJ01000001.1, forward strand.
GCCGGAGCGCGCGGATCGAAGCGGAACAGGTAGCCCGAATTGCCGTGCACGCCGTAAAACACCTTTTCAACGGGATGCCACACGGTTTGCCGCCAGTTGTAGCCCATGCTGCCCGAATCGGAAGGTTCATACCGGCCGAAGTATTCTTTGCGCATGTCTTCGCCATCAAGTTTCTTTACCCGTTCCGCGTCGGGGCGGTAACAGAAAATGTCGCCCTCGGGATTTGTATAATACGCGTAACCGGATTCTGGATCAATGGCGACCGATCGGCAGAGCACGCGGTAGGCCAGCCCTTTGCCGCTTTCACCCTTGCCGGCCGTCGGCCCGAGATTCGTCATTGTGCGTGTGTGGAGATCGTAGCGGAAGAAATAGCCGACAGGCCAGGTAATGCCGTAAATCACGCCGCGACGGGCGTCCAAGCCCATGGAGAGCACGGCCTCGCGCTCCGGCGCATAACCCAGATCATCGAACACGCCGCTTTTCAGGTCATAAGCGAGCACATGTCCGCCCGGGTATGGGGTGTACCCCTCAGGCACCACCGAGGCCAGCCGCTCCATGCCGTCTACCATGTTGTAGTATCCTGCGTGGGTTGCAAAGAAGAGCTTGCCGTCATATTCGTGAAACCCGACGTGGCTCTTGCCCTGCGGCACAGCCTTGAGGCCCTTTTCGCCGCAGATCTCGGTCAAGTCGCCCAGGCAGGTGATCGCGTCGGCAGCCGGATCGTAACGAAAGACTCGCCCGCCGTAATCGATCGACGTCGAGCACAACACGTAATAGACCATGCCGTCGCTGGCGGTCGAAAGTCCGTTATAGGTATCGTGCGCGTCGCGGAAACCGGAGTTGAAGGCCCGCAGTTCATAGATCCGCGTCGATGACGGCACCGGTGCCGCACGTCCGTCCGGTGTGAGGAGGGGAGGGGGCATACGAGGCTCTCCAGTAGTCCGGTCAGCCCTTCGCGGACAGTTTGTCTGCGTGGGCGTGGATTTTTTCAATGGCGTTAGCGATGTCATCCATGGCGCTGCGTTCAGCCAGCAGCAGGTTCTGAGGCAGCCAGACCATCTCACGGCAAAGGCAATCGTTTTCCGGGCACCGGGTGCGGGCCAACCACGCCGCGTAATTCAACTCCTCTGCGGCATACATGCGGCGGAAATTTTTTGTTTGGAAAGCGTGCTGAACGAACGGCATGGTGTTCAACGGTGTATAGCCGGATGAGCACGGCACGCCCTCCGCGTGCAACGCATTGAGAAACGCCGACCGCGTCAGCCCGTGGAAAGCCGCAGCGTCAAAGCGAAAAGGGAAGAGATGAAAGGCGGCGCGCGTCACGCCAGGAGAAAACACGTAAGGCGTGATTCCGGGGATCCCGCGTATTCGCTGCTTCAGGTATTCGGCGTTTTCGTGTCGCAGGGCACTCTCGAGCGGCAGACGTTTCAACTGAGCCAGGCCGATCGCCGCCTGATATTCCGTGATCCGCAACTTGGTGCCCAGCATCGGTGTGCCGGCACCCACCGTGCCCACGGCCGTGCCATAGGCATTCCCGTAGTTGTGGTATGAGAAACAGCGGTCCATGAACGCATCGTCATCGCTGACGATCGCGCCGCCCTCGCCGATGGCCATGTTTTTGGAGTTCTGGAAACTGTAGCAGCCGGCATGGCCAAAGGTGCCGCATTTTTTTCCATGTATTTCGGCCATCCAAGCCTGGCAGGCATCCTCCACGACCAGCAGGTTGTGTTTGCGCGCGAGGTCCATGATCGCCGTCATGTCTGCGGGCAGGCCAAGAATATGCACGGGCAGGATGGCCCGTGTCCGCGGCGTGATCGCGGCTTCGATTTTTCCGGGGTCGAGCTGATAGGTGGCAGGGTCGATGTCACAGAAAATCGGGATTGCGCCGTTCATCAGGATGGACTGCGGCGTGGCGATAAAGGTATAGGGCGGCAGAATCACCTCGTCGCCGGCTCCGATATTAAGCTGAGCCAGCGCGGTGATCAGCGCTTGCGTTCCGTTGACCACGGCAAGGCAGCGCTTGGCGCCCATGGCCGCGGCCCACTGCTTTTCAAACGCATTGACCGTGCCCGCGCGCGACCACACGCCGCTGCGCACGACCGACATCAAGCTCTGCTCATCCGTCTCAGATATCCAGCGAGGCCAGCGAGGCCAGCCGGCGTCATGTGCCTTGCTGCCGCCCAGCCGTGCCGGCATCCTCGCAACACCGGCAACGCTGGCACACGCCGCTGCGGGCCACTGCGTCATCGCAGCCGCAGCGGCGGCTTTCATGAATGTCCGGCGTCCGACGGGAACTCCAGCGGTGGCCTTTTTCATGACTCTCCTCCTGTTGCGTGTTGGCGACGCGGCGCATGTCGGGCTGGCCCGGGTGCCGGACGGACCCCCCGCATCACTTCGCGCAGGGCGTGTCGTCAGCTTTGAGGTCGCCGAGCGTATACTGCAGGCCGTCCAGAATGTGCCACAGCGTCGCTTTATTGAGAAACGCGCGTTTGTCGTGCGCGAAGGATGTGTAGAACACACGTCCGGCACCGTACGGGCGGATCCAGCTCACCGCGTAGTCGCGGTCAGCGCGCTTCATGCCTTTTGCGGCTGCGGTTTTTGTGTCAGACAGGTCAAGAGAAACCAACACACGCAGTTTGGCGCGGTCGTAAAAGGGGGACTTTTGCTGGTAGATCTCGTCGCCGAAACGGAACCCTTGGCCGCCGAAGGCGCGGTTGAGCGGGTGGGCCGGTTCATCCAGTTTGAAAGCCCACGTTCCGCCTGCGGTCCACGGGTGGCCGTCGAATTGCCCGCCGACCATTTCGGCGGCCACAGGGCTGTCATAAAAATTGTCGGCCCCCGCGTGAATCACGCAAAGCCCGCGCCCGCTTGTCACAAACTCGATCAGGTTCGGCACGAGCGCGGGATTGTCTTTGGCCTTGAGGTGCGTGGTGTTGTTCAGCACGACCGCGTCATACGAGAATAGATTCTCCTTGTCGGTCAACGCGGCGTAATCAATCGTGAAGGTCGCTGAGAAAGCATCGGTGCGCGCCGCGATTTCAAGCGCCTTGATGCCGTAGACAATGCCTTCGCCATGCACGAACCCTTCGCACCGGCTGAAGACCAGCACCTTGCGCGGTTTGACTGGCTTGGCGGTCAGTCCGGTGCCGATCAAACCCTCAAGTTGAGCGACACCGTCAGCAGGGACAACGGGGAGCGGTTTAGGGAGCGCGGTCTGCGAAAAAATGTGACCGGTGGCCAAGATCGTTAGGAGCGTGATCATCATGCCTGTTTTCATACGTGGTCCTTTCTTTCGGATAACAAACTCAGGTCTGGCGGCAAAAGCCGCGACTGTTTTTTACGGACATTGCGGCTTAAGAGGCTGTAGAGCACCGGCACCAAGATCAGCGTCACGACCGTCGAGAAAGAGAGCCCACCGATCACGGTCACGCCCATGGGTTTCCACGTCTCCGAGCCCTCGCCGCCCGCCATCGCAAGAGGCATCATACCAAAAATTGTCGTGAGCGTGGTAATCAATACCGGGCGTAAGCGCTGGCGCCCGCTGTGGCGGATCGCGTCGATCATGCTTTCTCCACGCGCGCGCAGCGTGTTGATGTAGTCGACCAGCACAATACCGTTGTTCACGCCGGTGCCGACAAGCAGGATGATGCCGATAAAGCTGAACATGTTAAAGGTCATGCCAAAAGTGTAAAGGCCGAACAGAACACCCGAAAAAGCAAACGGCAACGCGAGAAAGATGACGAAAGGATCAATCAGTGATTCGAATTGTCCGGCCATGACCATGTAGACGAGCACAAGCCCCAGAACCGTCAAGCCGATGAGGTCAGCAAACGCTTCGGCCTGCTCTTTAACCATGCCGCCGTACGTGATGTGCGTGGCATCCGGCAGGACGATCTCTTCGGCGATGCCCGCCTGGATGCTGGATACCACATCGCCGATGGATCGGCCGAAATAGTCAACCTCGACCTTGACCATACGCTCCTGATCTTTACGTTCGATGTCCAACGGTCCGAGATCCTGGATCACTTCGGCAATTGCGTCGACCCGCACCCGCCTGCCATTGGGCAACACGATTTCAGAATCCATGATGTCGGCCAGTTCGCTGCGGCGCGATTCTTTCAGACGCATGAAGATCCAGTACTCATTTTCGCCTTCACGGAAATCGGAGGCCTCTTTTCCGTAAAAGAGGGTGCGGATCGTTTCCACCACATCGGACACATTGAGTCCGAGCGTGGCGATTTTCAAACGGTCGACCTGGACCAGCAGTTCCGGCTTGCCATCGTCCATGCTGACGCTCGCGTCACGCGCGCCCGGCGTTCGGTCACACAACGCCTTGATCTCTTCGGCGACACGGCGCGTCTTTTCGAGATCATGACCCAGAACCTCGATCACGATGGGTTGGCCGCTGCCGCTGAAGCGGCCCATCTGGCGATTGACGGTGCTCATGCTGGTCTTCACAAACTCAGGCCGCGCGCGCAACGTGTCGAGCAAACGCCGTCCGGCTTCGCGTGCTGTAAACGAGCGCCGGTCCATCGGAATCAGCTTGAATTCGACGCGCCCGATATGCGAGCCCTGACGCCCGGAACCGAATTTGGAATCACCGCAGCGCCAGCGGGAGTTGAGCACATGCTCGGCTCCGATCAGCGCGACGCCGAGCTGTCGCGCATCTTCACAGATGCGCGCCGTTTCTTCGACGCGTGTCCCAAGCCCGAGTTCAAAATTGACGGTCAGATCGCCAGAGTCGGTGTCGGGTGAGAACTCCGAACCGATCAGGGGGAAGAGCGCCAGCGAGAAACAGAAAACGGCGAACGCCGTCATACAGACCAATCCGCGCCACCTCAGGGCCCAGCCGAGCAGACGGGAATAGGCCTCTTCGACGCCATTAAACGCAGACTCGCTCACACGGTAAAGCGCGCGCCCTATCGGACCGCCGCCGATGACGTCGCGATCTTCCTTTAAGAAGAAAGAGGCGAGCATGGGTGTCAGCATGAGCGAGCAGAACAGGCTGGCCAGCAGCGTGGTGGTGATGATGCCGCCAAGCTGTCCAAAAAAGATCCCCGACATGCCTGACACAAAGATCAGCGGAACAAAGACCGCCACCGTGGTCAGGGTGCTGGCCGAAAGGGCGAGTCCGACCTCACCGGTGGCGTAGAGGGCCGCCTCGCGCAGTTTAACCCCGCGGCGCGTATAACTGTCGATGTTCTCAAGCACGACGACCGCATTGTCAACCACCATGCCGATCGCCACCGAGAGCGAGGAAAGCGAAATGATATTAATGGTCCAACCGCGGATGAACATGAAGAAAAACGCGATGATCAGCGAGAACGGGATGGTCAGCACGATGACCAGCGACGCGCGGATCGTCCGCAGAAAAACGAAGGTCGTCAGCGTCACAAAAAGACCGCCCCACATCAACGTCTCGGTGACGTTGCGCAGCGATTGGCGGATGAAATCGCTGGCGTTCATCAGGTTGACGACGCGGATGTCCTGCGGCATGAACGGCGCATACTCTTCAACGGCCGCGAGCACGGACTTGCAGACGGCGAGGGTGTTGGCCCCGGAGCGCTTCTGCACGACGAAAATTACGCTTTGTTCACCGTTGGCCCCCGACAGGCGCGTCGATTCCTCAAAGCCGTCGTAGACATCGGCGACATCCCGCAGGTAGATGGCACCGCCTGAAGCATTGCGCTTCACGACAATATCTTTGGCCTCGTCGGGATCTTCAAATTCGCCGGGCACGCGCACGGTGTATTCGATTATACCGCTTTTGATGCTGCCTGCCGGCAACGTGAGGTTTTCGCGGGCGATCGTACGCTCGATCTCGCCGAGTGTCAACCCGTACCCCGCCAGTTTCATCGGATCGATGTCAATGTTGATCTGGCGATGTAGCCCGCCGTAGATGTTGACCGCGCCCACGCCCGGAAGCCGTTTCAACGCGTCTCCGAGATCGTCTTCGACAATGTCATAAAGTTTTTCCCAGGACTCATTTGCTGTCGCTGCAAAGACCAGAATCGGCATCGAGGAACTGTTGAATTTGTAAATGATGGGCTCTTCGATGTCGTCGGGCAGGTAACGGCGCGACACGCTGATCCGGTCGCGGATGTCATTCGCGGCCTCTTCCAGATCCGTTCCCCATTCGAACATGCACGTGATCGCCGACACCCCTTCGCGCGTGCGGCTTGTGACTTCGTCGAGGTTATTGACGATGCTGAGCTGGTTCTCAATGACGCGCGTGACGCGCCCCTCGACATCCTCGACGCTGGCCCCTGGCCACTGCGCGATAACCGTGACAGACGGCGTCTCAACCTCCGGGAAGAGGTCTACCGGCAGACGCTGCAGCGAGACGCCGCCCAGCACCAGAATGGCGATGAACACCATCAGCGTGAAGACCGGACGTTTGACTCCGAGTTCGGGCAGGCGCATGGTTACTCCTTCTGCCCGTCATCAGCAGGGTCGTTCACCAAGGTCACTGGTATGCCGTCCGTCAACCGGTGCTGCCCCATTACCACCACCTGTTCGCCGACCGCGAGCCCGTGCAGGATTTCCAGCACGTTGCCGTCACGCACACCGACGGTCAGCTCACGTGTCTGGGCTTTGCCATCCTTGACCACAAAGGCCAGAAACCGCGACCCGCGCCGCAGCGCCACATCGGCAGGAAGTGTCACGGTCTCCTGCTTGACCTCGAGAATGATGTGTCCTTCGGCATAGAGTCCGGGACGCAACAGCCACTCGCCGGCCGTGTTACGCTCGTTTTTAAGCCGCACCTCCACCGTGGCGGTGCGTGTCACGGGGTCGACGGCCGGATAGATCCGGGCGATCTGGCCGAGAAACACACGGCCGGGGACCGCATCCGAGCGGATACTGACCGCCGTCCGTCCGGCGGCCAGCAGGTGCAGATAGGGGCCGGGAATCGCGATCATAAACTTCAATTGATCCATCGGAATGACTTGAACGATCTTGGTCGAGGCCCCAACCATGGCACCCGGATCCACGTATTTGACGCTGATGACGCCGTCCATCGGCGCATGGATAAAGGCTTCGCTGAGCGTAACCTCGCTCACGTTGACCGCTGTCTGAGCGTGTACAAGATTTGCTTCGGACTGGGCACGTTCGGTGACGGCCTGCTCGTATGCGGTCATCGCCAGGTCGCGCTGCTGTTCGGTGGTGGAGCCTTCGGCAAACAGCTTTTCCATGCGCGTGCGTTCGCGGGCTCGGTCTTTAAGAACGACGTTGGCGGTGGCTACTGCGGCGCGCGCGGATTCGACGGCCGCTTTGGCTTGTGCTAACTGGGCGTGGATGTCGCGATGGTCGATGACAGCCAGAACTTGCCGGTTGGTCACATCAAGGCCTTCCCATACCGGCGTGCCGTCCTCCAGCGCCAAGCGCTCCAATCGGCCTGATAGTTTCGGCATGATGTCCACCGTTCGAATGGCCTCCAGCGAACCGGTCAGTTTGATGGCGTTGGTGACGCACCCGGTCTGAACCGGCAGCACGCGGACTGGCAGCGCGGTGTGGCCCTCCTTTTTGGTGGTTGGATTCGCTTTCTCTTTCGCGAGCCGATATCCGAAACGGGCACCGAACGCCAGTCCCGCCATAATCATCAGATACATCAGCGTTTTAAAAACTGTTTTCATTCTTGCTCCAGATGTTTCTCCAGCGTGCCTGTGGCCTGCTGCAGCGCGAGTCGGGCCATGCTGTGATCGTATAGCGCGCGATAATAGTTGCCGCGCGCTTCAGTCAGCGAAGAACGCGCATCGACCACCTCGACTTCGGTGTTCACGCCCTCTCGATAACCGGTCATGGCCAAGCGCAACCCCTCTTCGGCATGCTGCAGGTTTAAGCGTTGCGACTCGACATACTCCTCGGCATTTTTCAGGTTCAGCAGGGCCTGCTGAACATCCAGAAAAACATCTTCCTCCACACTTTTGAGCTCGATTTCTCGCTGCCGCAGCCGTGCCCGTGCCGCTATCAGTTGGCCTTCGCGCCCGAAGCCGTCAAAGAGCGGCCAGGTGAGCTCCAGCGCCGCGCGCTGCGTGCCGGCCCACTCGCCGTCACCGTCCCGCGCGCGGTCGGTGCCGGCGCTGAGCGCGAGATCGATCTCCGGCAAGTAGCTGCCGCGGATCGCGCGGACCCTCTCGCGCTGCATGCGAATGTTTAACTCAGCCATGTAGAGATCGGGACGGTTGGCATACGCGGTTTCAATGGCTTGTTCCAGCGTCGTGCTGATCGGCTCGTGCCGCAGCTCGTCCGCAAGTCGGATTGGTGCGTCGGTCGCTGTGCCGAGCGTGCGCAGCAGACCTGTTTTTGCCAGTACCAGGTTGTTCTCCTGGCGGATCATCTCAGCCCGGAAGTTGGCGACATCCACTTGAGCACGTAACTCGTCATACTTCGAAGCCACGCCGTTGACCCGTTTGATGCGGACATCATTGAGATGCGCCTCGGCCGACACGACGGCGTCGCGGTTGACTTGGCACAGATTGTCTGCCAGCAACGCGCCGTAATAATCGGCGGTTACCTGTTTAATCACGGTCTGGACGGTGTTGCGGACACTCTCGTCCGACCAGAACGCGAACAGCTTGGCAGCGCGCAGGCCGGCGGTGGCACCGCCGCCACGGAACACGGGCTGGCGGAAGGAAAGGTTGGCGCTGTCCGCGTCACGGTTGCCGTACGCCGTTGACGCCGCCGCATCGACGCGGGGCAGGGCAAGCTGATAGGCAGCGACCAATTCACCGCGCGCCACTTCACGTTCCTGAATCTTGGCCTGCAGAGACTTGTTGTAGAGAAGGGCGATGCGCACGGCCTCGTCCAGTGATAACTTTTCAGCCGGGATCGGCATCTCGCCGTCTTCACGCAAACGCAGCCAAGACTCGTAAGCGGCATCCCGCGTTTCGCGTAAATCCTCATACAGCGCTTCGCGCGTGAGACAGCCGGCCACACAGGCCGACCAAAGTCCCATCACGCCGACACGCCCCCACATGCCGTGTCTCTTTATCATCCGAATCCCCAAAACGATCATCCCCGACCCCGTGGTTTTTAAACACTTATTTAACCACTATAGCGCGACAGGGCGGCGCATGTACACCTCAAAGCGGCACTCATAACTCGACAATCGCAAAATTTCCCTTGGCGAAGGGGCCGGGGTTGACAACGAGCGTTGAACCACAACGGCTTCGCGACGCGGCTTCGTGAATATGGCCCGAGAGGCAGCACGCCGGCTGGAAGCCGTCAATGAAGGCGCGGAGCGCGTGCGAACCAACATGCAGCCCATTGGGCAACAGGTCCGCTGAAGTGCCGTGCGGCGGCTGGTGGACCGCGAGGATGACCCGCGATGCGTGCGTTTCGCATGTGGTGCGAAGCCGGTTGAGATGTGCGCCGTACGCTGATTCAGGAAGTTCCGTGGGCGTTTGCGCGGGACAGGGCAGCGCCCCGCCGAGTCCGGTCAATGTCCATTCGCCAAGCGGCACGCAACGGGCGTGCAGGTTAATCCAGCCATCCAGCACGCCATCGGTCGACATGCTGTCGCAGTTGCCGATGACAAAAAAACACGGACGATCAGGCACGCGCAATGTGTCCGCGACACGTTGGATCTGTCTGGGCGAGCCGAAGGTGGTGAAGTCGCCGCACATGATCAGCGCGTCAACGCCTTCGCAAGCCTTGTGCATCGCTGGGACCTGTCCGGTATGTCCGTGCACGTCGGAAATCACCATGAGTTTCATCGGTCACCCCCTCATCTTTTCTGCCCGTAAATTCAATGCAGCGCAAAGCCGGTATCCGGCGCGAAGATGACGCCGTGTTTACAGGACGGAATGTCGGCAGGCTCGATTCCGATCAACCGCAAGGGATTATAGAAACCGATGCGCAACAATGCGTCCAAGGGAAATAAGCCGAGCGCATGCAGCACATTCATGCAGGCCAGCAGCGTCGCAGACGACCCCACCAGGCATTGCTTCTCGGGATTATGAAGGCGTCCGTCCGGTTCAAGCACGGCACGATTGCCCAACACGTTGTAGGTGCCGGGGGGGAGTCCGGCTGCGGAAGCCGCATCTGTCGTCGCAATCAGGCGGTCGGCTCCGGCCGCGCGCGCGAACACGTTTAGAACATGATCGGGCAGGTGGTGGCCGTCCGGAATGAACAGCACCTTGAGCCGCTCTTCGGCGAGTCCGGCGAGCAGGGGATTGTTGTGCCGGTGCACCTGATTCGGCATGCCGTTGCCAAGGTGCGTGAGCGCAGAGGCTCCCGCATCGGCGAGCCGCCTCACGTCTTCCGGGCCCGCCAGGTGATGGCCGCATGAAACGGTGACGCCGCACGCGACAGCATGCCGCGTGAGCCGGTCGGCGCCCGGCACGTCCGCCGCAAGTGTCAGCAGGCGCAACCGACCGCCGGCCCACTCCCGGAGCCTGTCGAAGACCTCGCACGAGGGTACGTGAACAGCCGCCGGATCATGTGCGCCGACCGCGCCGGGCTCACGCGAGATGAACGGGCCCTCGAGATGCAACCCCGGAATATGGCGAGCGAGCACGGCATCGGCTTTCAGCGCGCGCACGATGATCGTAAGATTGCGGCGCAACAGCGCCTGGTGATTGGTGATCAGCGTCGGCAGGAACGCCGCGGTGCCGCGCTCCAGCAATGTGCGCGCGGCATGAACAAAGCTCTCCTCGGTGAGGGCTTCGCTACTGAAGTCCACACCGACGAAACCGTTCACTTGGAGATCGACAAAACCGGGGATTTTCAAGACCGTCTTCATGATGATGGGCCCTTTCAGCAGTCACGTAATTGCCTGTAGGCGTCACGAATCCCGCGCCGGTTTGCGCTTCAGAGTCTCAACATGCGCCATCCTTTTTCCGATGGTCTCCTCATAACCCTGAACGGTGGGGCGGTAGTAGCGCTTGTCGACCGGTAGATAGGTTTGCTGGACCGTGTGCTGCGCGTAATCGTGTGGGTATTTGTACGGCGTGTCGAGCCCGTCGCGACCGATCGCCGCGACGTGAACATTTTTGAGATGCTCCGGGACCGCCATCAGCCGGCCGGAACGCACATCCGCGAGCGCCTCGTCCACGGCCAAGTAGGCGGCGTTACTCTTGGGCGCGGTAGCGAGATACGTGGTGGCCTGCGCCAACGTGATACGCGCCTCGGGCATCCCGATGAACTCGACCGCTTGCATCGCGGCCACGGCGACGGTCAGCCCGCGCGGATCGGCGTTGCCGATGTCTTCGGATGCCAGAATGATCAGGCGGCGCGCGATGAACCGCGGGTCTTCACCGGCCTCCAGCATCTTGGCGAGCCAGTAGACCGCCGCGTGCGGATCGGAGCCGCGCACCGATTTGATGAAAGCGGAAATCGTGTCGTAGTGGCCGTCCTCGTCTTTATCATAGAGCACCATCTTGCGCTGGACGCACTCCTCAACGACGGCGTGCGTCAGTCGGATCACGCTGTCCGCGTCAGGCGGCGTGGAGAGCGCGGCCACCTCCAGCGCGGTTAGCGCGCGTCGCGCGTCGCCGTCACAGATCCTCGCCAGGAAAGCCACGGCTTCCGGCGTGAGGTCAAGGCGCAGGTGGCCCAGACCGCGCACGGAGTCGGCTACGGCGCGGCGGATCAGCGCGGCGACCGCCTCTTCGCTCAACGGACGCAGTTCGAAGACCAGCGACCGCGACGTCAGCGGGCTGTTCACGAACACATTCGGATTGTGGGTGGTGGCGCCGATCAGTGTGACGGTGCCGTTCTCCACATAGGGCAGCAGCACATCCTGCTGAGACTTGTTGAAACGATGGATCTCATCCACGAACAACACCGTGCCGGGCCCGTCCTTGAAAAGTTTGGCGGTCTCGCACACCGTACGCAACCCTGCGACATTGGAGAGCACGCCGGAGGTGCGTTCAAAACGGCGGAGGGTGACCCGTGCGATCACTTCGGCGAGCGTGGTCTTGCCGCAGCCCGGCGGCCCGTAAAAGATCAGGTTGGTGAGCCGGTCGGCCTCGATGACGCGGCGCAGCAGTTTGCCGGGGCCGAGGATATGGTCCTGTCCGAGCACGTCCTCCAGCGTGGAGGGGCGCATGCGGGCTGCCAAGGGCTGCCGGAGTTGTGTGGCCGCGCCGTCTGTCGCGCCGCCCTCCGGGGCATCATTGCCGGTGAACAGGTCTGTGTCAGGATCACTCATGGCGGGAAAAGAGAACATGCGTACCCAGCATGATGGCGAGGATCACACTGAAGGCGCCTGCCGTATTGGCCAGCGCGTCCCAAGGGTCCATCGCCCGTGAATGCGTCAGCAAACCCTGACCGCATTCCAGCAACGCCCCGTAGATCGAGGCGCAGGCGGCGAGCGCCAATAACGGAGCGGGGCGCTGGCGTGCGTTCGGGGAGAGAGCATGATAGAACGACAAGCTCAGCGCGGCATACATCAGCGCGTGAAACAGTTTGTCCATGCCGGGGACGGATGGCGTGCTGGCAAGACGGGAAAAAAAACGGGCGGGCAAGAGCGACAACAGCGGGATCAATAGCGACAGCGCGACTGCCGGCCCGTAGCGATAGCAGCGTTGTGACCATCGGTTCATGTGAGCGTAGCCTGCACGGCGAGCGAAAGCGTGTGTTTCGCCCCGGGCGCGAGCGTGACCTCATCGCCGTCGGTATTGGCGGGTTCGAGGCAGAGCATGCGCGCGTACTCGTCGTCGCCGAAATCGGATAGCGCCCGCGCTTTATCGATCCAGGGGTTCCACACCACGAGTCGACGCGTGCCCCGGAAGGTCACGGTGATGTCGCGTCCGATGCCGGGATCATGCAGGGCGCAGGCCGGAGCGCGCGGGGTGAAGACACGGTCCGTTTCACCGCGGATGTTCAGCAGGCCGGCCTGTTCACCCTGACGGCCGCTCAGGCGATCCCGATACGGTGCGCCGTCGAGTCCGCGCACCGTCGCGTCCATGATCTGGCGCACGCGCAAATAGGGATGAAAGGCTTGCGAGACGGTGAAGGGCCGCGTGTCCCGGTTTTCCGTCGTGAGTTCCAGCGTCAGGCTCTGCGCCAGCACGATGCGCAGGGTCAAGGCAAAGGCGTGGGGCCAGAAACGGCGCGTGGCGGCGGTATCGGCCAACGCCAGCGTGATTTCTGTACTGTCCGAGGCATAGGCCGTAGTCTGCACGTACCACTCAGTGATGCGCGCGAAACCGTGAAGCGGCAGACCTGGGCCGGCGGCCGGACCGAACCAAGGCCAGCAGACCGGGATGCCGCCGCGGAACGGCGCGCCGCGTTCCACACGCGACTGCTCGCTCATGAACAGGACGGGCACGTGTCCGAGCGGCCGGTAGTTCAGGACATGAGCTCCATAGAGTGACAGCTCGCAGGTGCCGTAACGGCTGGCCAGCGCCGCAAAGGGCAATCCGGCAGCCCCCGTACGGAAAACAAGCCGTCCGGGGGCGCCGAAGCGTTGATTCAAGTGTTCGACGGTCGGGTTCATGACGCTGCAGCCGGAGCGGCGGGCGCTTCCACAGTCGGCACCGTGCAGGCCGGCTGCTCGCGTTTCAGACAGCCGGGCAGCGCATTGTCCAGCACGCCGGCCAGCCAGAGTGCGGCGACGATCGCCGCGAGTGCCAGCAGCGTGATCACCGTGTTGCGCGTCGAGGTGTCGTCTGCATACGGATCCTTCAATTCGCGCGAGGCGTTCTGCGGCAGTTCGGCCTCGCTCGTGAAGAGTCGGCCCAGCTTGAGCGAGAACCGCAGGCGGCGGTTGACCGCCCAGCCGCAGGCGTTGAGGATCGGTGCCAGATCCCGCGCGCGCAGCTTGAACCACGTGAGGATCATCGACGGACCGGAGACGATCAGAATGACCGCGAGCACGCCAGCCATCGTTTTCCAGAGCGGCAGTCCGGCCAGCACGCTGACCAGCCCGCCTACGGCTGAGCCGATCAAGCCGACAGCGATGCCGAGCGCCGCGACCGAGGAGGCAAGTGCCGCGCCGTCCATTTTTTTGGGCGCATCAGCCGCCGCAGGCGCCGCGGCCGCCGCGCCTGCGGAATCGACTTTCTTAGATGCTGCGGCCAGCGCGGCATCCTGCTTGGAGGCGAGCAGCTTTGTGATCTGCGCGTTGATCATCGCAGCGATTTTGCGCCACGGATCCCAGAACGCTTCTTTCAGCGAGATCGCATTGTCCACGATCTTGACGATGGTCGCATCCCAATCTTTGCCGTCGAGATCATAGAAGATGCCGTTGCGGCCCACCCATAGCGTCTGTGCGAAACCAGATGTGAAGGCCGTGCAGACCGTGCGCGTCTCCTTGGTGCCGGGACGCGTGAGCACGCAATAGGCGAGGCAGCACTTACTGGCTGCCGCCATCGTTGAGTGTGCGCCGACGTCGTCAACGTGGAAGCAGAGACTGGCGGCGCGCGCGTCCATGTAGAGCGTCCCGACCTGAAAGATTGCCGTGGCATTGGGGTCGTAGAGTCGCCCCATGTTGACATAGTTGTTCAACAGAGTCACCAGATTGGCGTGGTAACGGATCAAGCGCTCCACCTCGGTGATCTGAGCGTTTTCCGCTTCCAACGCCGCGTCCTGGGCGATCAGCGCGGTGATCGCCTCCTTGAATGTGCCGTTGACCAGCACGGCCAGCCGGTCGGCGGGCAACGCGGCGACCTCTTTGCCGGCTTCAGCCGTCCGCCACGCGTCGTAAGGGGCCAGCTTGGCCTTGAGGGTTTGCCATTGCGCGGCGGAAAGCGCGGTCACGCCGTCCCCCAGCAGCGGTTTGACGGCCGCGTCATGAAACGCCGCCAGCGCGCCGGCCCAATAGGGGTTTACGCCGCTCAGCAGCGGCAGTTCACGATCCGCCTCGATCTTGGAGAGCGGGAATGCAGCGATGGCCGGTTGTCCGTCACTCAACTCTTGGTCGGCCAATGCGGCCAGATCAGCGTCGGTGCGGCTGAGCGCCTGAGCGGCGCGCGGATCAAAGGCAGCCATACGGCAGCGCGTGAAGTAGTCGTCGATCTTGGCGCGCACGGCGGCGGTCGCGACCGCTGCGGCGGCGGTCTTGTCGCCGAGCGGAAGGACGGCGGGGTCGGTCGTAGCGGCAGCGGACCACTGCAGGCGCGCGGCGGCGGCGGCAAAAAATGCGTCGCTCTTGGCCTGATTCACGCCGGGCTTGCCGCTGCGGTCGGTCTCGGCGCCGAACAGGGCGATGATGTCATTGATGGCCTGCTGCACCGCCGGATCTTCTGCGGCCTCGGCCGGCACGATACCGTCGCCGTTGAAACGGGTCTCGGCAAAGATTTTGGCGGTGTCGGCGACGTCCGCCAGGCTGATGGCATCCGCCGCGCCTTTGCCGAGATTGCTGAGGATGCGCTTGGCGTTGGCGAGCATCGCCTTGCCTTCGGGCGTGGCGGTCGTGATGGAAGCGAGCATGACCGTGTCAGAACCGGCGAGCAGGGGGTCGAGCGAGGTCAGGCGCGCCGAAAGCCAGGCGATGGCGGCGAGCAACTCGGGCACGCGGATGCGGCCGTCGTTGTCTGAGTCCAGCAGCGCCAGTGTCGTGGCATCGAAGCGGACTCCGCGGGTGGGACAGCTCAGGGCCGTCCACAGTTTCTGATCCAGACTGGCGAGATCAGCGAGATCGTCTCCCGACTGCAGGAGCGCTTGGTCAAGCCCACAGGTACGGAAGAAGCGCCAGATATGTGAACGGGGGGCTGTCGTATCCATAGGAACCATTCCCTTTGTTGGTGTTCAGTTTATGGCCAGCATCGCCTCGATGGCGTGCCGGGCCTTGCCAGCGATGGGGTCGGGGACTGTGATGACGGTGTGCATCTCGCGCAGGCTCCACAGGATCTTTTCCAACGTGATCTTTTTCATGTTGGGGCAGACCGCCTGTTCGAGCAGGGGGTAGAACGTTTTTGCGGGATTCTCAAGTTGGAGCCGGTGCAGGATGCCGGTCTCGGTGCCGATGATGAACGTGGATTCGCCGCGTCCCTGGACGTGGCGGCACATGCCGCCCGTCGAGAGCACAGCGTCAGCGGCGTCACGCACCGGCTTGGGACACTCAGGATGGACCAGCACCGGCGCGCCGGGATGCTGCGCGCGCGCGGTTTGAATGTGGGTTTGCGTGAGACGCGCATGGGTCGGGCAGAACCCCGGCCACAAGATGAACGTTCGTCCGAGTTGCTCGGCGGTGTAGCTGCCGAGATGGCGGTCCGGCACAAAAATGATGGGCTGGTCCGGCGCGTAGCTGCGCGCGACCTGGACGGCGTTGGCAGAGGTCACGCAACAGTCACTCTCGGCCTTGACTTCGGCCGTGCTGTTGACATAGCAG
>MWEJ01000002.1 GCA_002071025.1 Verrucomicrobia bacterium ADurb.Bin070
GACATGGATCGCCGGGCTGCCGTATTTGAAACGCGCGGCCTGCTTCGGCGTCAGCTCGGAGTACTCGATCATGCCAGTGCGTCCGTTATCGAGCAGCGACACTGCACCCATCTTTTCTGTCGGCGAATTCTTGAGGCAAAGTTTCAGCGACAGCTCGGCGCCGCAAAGCGCGTGGAGGCCGATAAAAGCGGGATCGGCGATGTCAACCAACGGGTTGTCCACCTGAAAATAGAAGACGCTGCGGATGCCCCGCGCGGTCATGTCGTCCAGGCAGCCGTTTTTGGCCAGCGCGGTCAATGTGCCGCCATGTCCGTCCGGACTCACAAAGATTCGTCCCGGCGCTTCCAGAATCAACCGGCCCTCGGCATCCAGTGCGGGCCACACCCCCTGCTTGAAAAAGATCACATCGGCCGGATTTAGCCCGAAATAGTCGTGGTCCTCGAAACAGGCGCGCGTTGCGGCATCGTTCACATCGCTCGTCATGATGTAGAACGGCACGGGTTTGCCGTACAGGCGGACGAGTCTGACGATTTTGCGCGCGTGAAAATAAAAGAGCGGCATACCCGAGACCGGACCGATCCCGTACGCGCCCTTTGGCCCGTCGTACCCCAGCCGCGAGCCCTGGCCGCCCGCCACCAGCAACACCGCCACGCGCCCCTTGCGCAACTGCGCTTCGCCCTCGGCAAAAGCCTCGCCATAGGTGCGCCGGCTCCACTTCACGACGGGCGCCGGACGCGGCGTCACGGCGGCCGCCACGTTCCTGCCGGCCAACATACGCTTCATGCGGGCGACTTCACCGAAATCAATCTCGTCGATCTGAGCCAGCAACGCGTCGCGTTCCGCAGCGCCAAGTATGTCCCAAAAACGCAACACATGCGCCTGTCCGGCTTTCGCCAACTCTTTTTTTGCCTGTTCAACTGTCACGCGCACATCACCTTTCCATCATGCCGTCAGTGTGCTTTCAAGGCATTCTGCCTGAGATACGCCTCGATGAACGGTTGGATGCGCCCGTCCATCACCCCCTGCACGTTTGACGTCTGCTCATCCGTGCGGTGGTCCTTCACCATCGTGTAGGGCTGGAACACGTAGGAGCGGATCTGGCTGCCCCATGCGATCTCTCCCTTTTCGCCGTAAAAACGCTCCATCTCCTTGCGCTTCTTGTCTTCGTAGTATTCGTACAGCTTGGCCTTCAGCATGCTCATGGCCTTGGATTTGTTTTTGTGCTGCGAACGCTCCGACTGAACGGCGACCACGATGCCGGTCTCCAAATGGGTCAACCGCACCGC
Organism: Verrucomicrobia bacterium ADurb.Bin070; assembly: GCA_002071025.1. GTDB lineage: Bacteria > Verrucomicrobiota > Kiritimatiellia > RFP12 > UBA1067 > DUPH01. The sequence continues at coordinate 1,287 of MWEJ01000002.1, forward strand.
CGAATCGGTCTTGTTCACATGCTGACCGCCCGCGCCGCCCGACCGGTAGGTGTCGATCCGCAGGTCCTCGTCCTTGATCTCCACCTCGATTTCGTCCGTCAGTTCGGCGACCACATCCAACGACGAGAAGGAGGTGTGACGCCGTTTGTTGGCGTCGAACGGGCTGATGCGCACCAGACGGTGCACGCCGCGCTCCGCTTTCAGATACCCGTAGGCATACGGCCCGGTGACCAGAAATGTGACCGACTTCAGCCCCGCCTCTTCCCCCGGTTGCGAGTCGAGCACCTCGATCTCGAAACCGTTGTCCTCGCAGTACATCCGGTACATCCGAAAGAGCATGTCGGCCCAATCGCAGGATTCCGTGCCACCCGCGCCGGAATGGAGCGTGAGGAAGGCGTTGCAGGCATCCAGCTTGCCGCCGAGCAGCGACTGCAGCCGCAGCTTCGACATCATCACGTCAGCCCGGTCGAACATGAGCACCAATTCAGCCAGGGCCTGCTGACGCTGGTCGCCTTCGTCTTCAGCCGCCGCCAGCTCAAGCATCACCTCGCCGTCTTCAATGAGGCGCATCAACTCGTCGAACGGCTTCACAAACGCGCGTTGGGCATTGGTCTTGCCGATGACCTCCTTGGCAGCGTTTGCATCATTCCAAAAGTCAGGCCGGGCCGCGCACTCTTCGAGTTCCTCGAGAATCACGCGACGGTTCGCGATGTCCAGGTACCCGCACATCTCCGCAAGCCCTTCACGCATCATCGCCAAACGTTCTTTCACATCATCGAATTCAATCACAACAGCCTACCTTGCTCAAAAAAAAGAGTGGTCGCAACTATATCTTTTTTAATGCACGCTCGCAAGCACGCTTCCCACAACAGTTTCCTCTTGTAGCAACCAACCGTACCTTGCGGACCCCGTTCTCCCGCGTTTTCTGCGTGTGAGTTCCCGTACAAATCCGCTATACTCTCCGCGTCATGACGAAATCGCTGCATGAATGTTTCCACCTTCCGAATCCCCGCCTGCCCCTGCTGTTCCTGGCTCCTATGGCCGGCTACACCCATGCCCCGATGCGCCGCCTGTGCCGACAGCACGGTGCCGCGCTCACGTATACCGAAATGACGAATGACCTCGGCCTGCTGCATGCGTCCGACAAAACCTGGCACCTGCTCGAAACCTTTGAAGACGAGGGCCCCGTCGTGGCCCACCTCTACGGCTCCGATCCTGTATCTCTGTCCGAGGCCGCCGCACGGGTCGAACAGACCGGACGCTTCGCTGGCATTGACCTTAACGCGGGGTGCCCGGTCCGCAAAATCACTGCGAACGGCGCTGGCGCCGCTCTGATTCATGATCCCCGCCGCATTCATGCCATTCTCGCCGCCATGCGCCGCGCCGTCCGTTTGCCGTTGACTTTGAAGACACGCCTCGGGCCGTGCCCGGACCGCGTCGCAATCTTTGAAATCCTCGACGCCGCCGAGCAGGCCGGCGCCGACGCCCTCGCGCTGCACGGGCGCTTCACCTCGCAAGGCCATGGCGGTCCCGTGCATCTCGACCTGCTGGCCGAGGTCAAACAACGCGCGCGCCTCCCGATCATCGGCAACGGCGGCGTCACGTCGCCGCGAGACGCCTGGCACATGCTGCAGGAGACCCGTGTCGACGCCGTCATGATCGCCCGCGCGGCGATCGGCAACCCCTGGATCTTTGAGGACACGCAGGCAGCGCTGGCCTGCGGCAACGAGCCCCCCGCAACCGCCTTTGCCGGCGCGCGCCCGCGCCGTGACCTCACGGAGATCCGCAACGCGCTGGAAACGCACATGGCGGCCGAAGTTGAACTGATCGAACGTATCCGCGAACGCTACGCGCTGCCCCGCAATGCGGCGGAGACAGACGAAACGCTGGCTACGACCTTCCGCTGCCATCTCTTCCGCTATCTGCACGGGCTCAAGGGCTCGTCGTACGTGCGAGCCCGCCTGCACGAACTTCAAACGCTCGATGCGATCCGAGCCGCCGTCGCAAGCTGTCTCGAACGTGAAGCCGCCTACCGCGCATCGGCACCGGATACGCAACGCTGAGCGCGGCTGCCGTGCGCCGGCTCACCGCGCGCCGAGCGTCACCCGCACCATCACAGGATCCAGCGGATCGAGCCGGAACGCCAGCCGGCCGCCTTTTAAGATTCGCGGCGCCTGACCGAACTCCGCATGAAGTCCCGAAACCCCTCCCTCGACCGTGACCTCGGCATCCGCCGGCACCGTGTCGCCGTTCACAGCCAGCAGGTAAAGATGCTGCCCCATGCGCCATGCGCGCGTTTCCACGGCTGCAGGCCCCTTGCAAGCCAGTTGCGGCAACGGTTCAACCGAGAGCAGGACCGGGATGTAACGCTTGATTTCTGCGCCCATCGCGCAGATGTCTGACCAGCGCCGCTCAAACGGATCGCGCTCGTGCATCTTGAACAGGTCAAAAAAGGAATAGAAGACCAATCCGTTCGCCCCGGCAGCCACGCACTGCCATGCCATGGCGCGCATCTCGGCCAATGTCGGCGCGCGCGTCTTTTCGCGGGCAGCACCCTTGCGGTACGCCCCCCAATCGAAGACTTGGGGCACCTGCCACACAGCCCGCGTGCGGAACGTGAGGTCACGCGTGTCGCGCGTCCACTGCAACGCCGTGCCAACCGGCTTGTCCGGCAGCGGGTACGGATCGGTGCCGATCACATCAAAGGTGGGCAGGTAGGCGTCCACCTGGTTGTATTGATAGAGAACAACCCACGTGGGATGGTCCGGATCAAGTTCCTCCATCAACGACTGGCGGGCGGCGAGCCGATCGACCATCGAGAGCGGCAGCTCGTCATTGATATACCACGCTATCAGTGCGGGATGCCTGCCATGCAACGCCACACGCCTCCGGATCTCCGCCCGCTCATCCTCCTCGGTCTTCATGGATGCGGGTGCCCAGCGCGTGCCTGAATAGTAATCTTTGATCGAGTAAAGCACCTTGAGGTTACGGGCCTGGCAGGCATCCATCTGATTCGTTGTCGGACTGCCGTACGGCATCAGACAGTTGAAGGGGCTCTTGGCATAAAGATCCAAATCATTCTCTTTGATGCCGCTCCAATACATCCCGAGCGGAAAAAAGGGCTGCCCCTCCACAATCAGCCGCTGGTGCGCGTCGATGAACACGCGCCGCTTGGGCAGCGTTTCGACACGCGAAAACCGCGTCTGAGCACTGCTGCAGGACTTCCCATCGCGCGCGGTCAAGGCGAAACGCACCGTGTAAGCGCCGACCGGCAACGTCCGAGCGTCCAGCGTGCACGCGGCATGCCGCGCGGTCAATGTCGTGGGCGCCAAGCGTTTCACCGTCCGGCCGTCGCCCGATTCAACACTGAACAGCCCGGTAACCTCTGAAGGCGCCACGCCCGACTCGTCCAGCGCGAGCACCGCATGCAAGGAAACCGGCCCTTCCGCCGCAACATGGCGATAACTGGAAAGGCTCACGGCTCGGACCAGCGGCGGCACGTGCCGCGTCACCTTGAGATCGTCGAACCACGCCTTGCCGGTCATGCCGCGGCGCACATACGGCGCAAGGCTGACGCGCGTGGCGTTGGTGGGGATCATCCGCGTGAAACCGTGAACGCGCTGCCAGCCCTCGCTCGTTCCGCGCACGCCCTCGGCATATGCTCCACCCAGATAACGGCTGCCGTCATACCACTCCATGCAGACCGTCGCCCCCGACTCCTCGCCTGAAAGACCTTCGGTCCTGACCCACCCTTCATAGGCATAGCAGCACCCGCGCTGCAGATCCAGCGCTTGCGTCGGAAACGAGTAGAAAGAGGGATCGCTGTTCTCGAACACCAGTCCGCGCGTACCCTCGCGCCCGGCGCCGTCCGCAAAACGATACACCGGTTTCCGTTCGTTCCAACTCACGGTGGCACCGGAAGGCTCCGTCTCCTCGAAGCCAGGGTTTCGCACGAGATTCTCCTGCCCGCCGCAGCAGACGAACGCCGCCGCCATTCCCGCCAGCCCAAAACTGCGCACCATATAGGCCCCCTTCTCCAGTTTACCCAATACGCCAACGATACCCGGCGGCCGCTCATCGAAGCGCCGCACACACCTTCACGCCAAAGATCTCTTTGTTCAGATATTCGTCGAGCGCGACGACCGTCACATCACCCGGCGCAAGCGCACGAACCGTGCCGCTGGCGTCGACGGACGCGCGGTCGCGGCGAAACGTCCAATACTGGTCCGGCATTGCGGCTTGGCTGTCGGTGTGCGCACCGTCTCCGTCGTAACAGAACCACGTGACCGCGCCTTTAAGCCTTTCTGCGGCGAACGCCCGGGTGTTGCCGACTGCCACGGAGACGGGCTTGACGTGAAAGACGCGATCCTGCCCGCCGCCGACGCGCGTCGTGTAGAGTAACCCGTGCGCGGGATCAACCTGAATGACATCGAACGTCTGCTCGAAAACCGTACCGGCCTTCTTTTCCGGCAACACGCCCGCAAACGGCGTCCGCGCGATGTAGTCGCGATAGGCCGCGTCACACGCTTCCGTCACATGCAGGATGCCCTTGTAATAGTTCACGCGGTCGCTGTGGTGATGGCCCGTCAGATCGAGAAGGATCGTGCCGCGCGCATCCGAAAAATCATAATCGCGGCCGCTGAGCGACACGCGTCCTCTGTTCTGGTAGGCTTCCAAGAGCTGGCGGAAGTCCGCGAACCTTTTCACTTCGCTATCCGATGCCGTGATAGGCGCCAGCGGAATATGGTGGATCACGACGACTGAGTAGCCGTCCGGCACAGTGGCAAGCGCTCTTTCGGCCAGCCACGCGAGCTGCGTTGCGCCGATGACATATTTGACGCCCCAATAGACACGCGGGTCATCGCTTGCAGCGTCCGACGTATCCGCCACCACATAGCGGATCTTCGCCGCGGCATCGTCGGCATAGTAATAGCAGGCTGTCGGGGCGTCATCGTTGGTCACCGCCGCGCGGCAACCGTTCGCCGTCATGTAGAAGTCCCTCGCCGTTTGCGACGAATAGGTCCATCCGTCTGTGGAGGTGCGGCTCGTGCGGATCGTAAAATCGTGGTTACCCTTGGCGTTGAAAAGCATGCCGCCGGCCTGCTGGATCGGAGCCGACCAGAATTGGTTATACTGCGCCATCTCTGCGTCGAGGTCGTCCTTTGTACCGAACGCGGACGGAATGTCACCGCCACAAAACACCTTGTTCAACCCCGTGAGGCGTATCAACTCGGCGATAAGCCGTCCAGAGAAACGTTTGTTCGCGTTGACATGCGGATCGGTGAAGAAGAAAAAGCCGTCCGCGACGCCGGGCGTATTTTTGAGCGTTCGGATCTTCTCCGCGAGGCCGGCCACGTAAGAGCAATAATACTCAGGAAGCGGATCTGACACCACCCCTGCCCTACCCCCCGCCCAACCCACCGCCGCGAACGCCGAACCGCCGGCGAGAAACGACCGGCGTTTCAACGCCATGTACCCACTCGTATCTGACATGTTTTGAAGCCCCACCGATGAATGATGCAATGAGAACCGCATCCTCAGCCGCGTCAAACGACGCTCAAACCAAGACATTGTGGCACAGGCATCGGGAATGTTCAAGCGCCCCTGGCCTCTGCATTTCGCCCACAACGATGAGTTGCCGATCTTGCGGCAAGACGGTATGCTCATTGTCACATGATGCAAGGAGCACACATCTCATGACCGCTCCGGCCACGCCATCGCGCGCGCAACGCAACCGGAGTCGGGCCGTCCGTGCAGGCCTGCTGCTTGTGATGTGCGTCGCAGCGCTGGCTGCTGTTGAAGGCGTCGCTCGCCATCTGGGCGGTCGCTCGCTGACGGCCCGGCTCATTCCGCCGCTCCGCTACGAGCGCGTACGCCTGTGCGGCGCTGCTGCCAGCGGTACCGTTCTGGACGCCGGAGGCGGTTGGCTGAATGAAGGCAAACGCACCGAGATCCTGATCTGTTCGCGCTGGAACGGGAGCGCCTGGGAGCGTCCCGCCGACATCACGATCCGCAACGCCAAGCTTCGCGGCGCGATCCGCATCACCGGCATGGGACGCAACGGCCAAGGCGCCGCCGTGCGCGCCTCGTCCCGCACAGAGGGCCACACCGCGCGCGCGCAGGCGGCGGCACCGACCCGCGTCACGATCAGCAACGTCTGGATCGAAGCCGATGGACGCATTCCGATCTATCTCGCGCCGGGCGTCACGCATGTCACCGTCGAGGCGTGCGTCATCACCGGCCGCAGCCGCTCGGTCGCCTTCTATTTCGATGCGGAAAGCGGGCGCAACACCCTACGCGGCAACACCTTTGCCGCACGGGTGGCTCGCGAGGCGGTTGCCGTCGACGGTTCGGCCGGAAACCGCATCGTTGGCAATGTGTTCACGAGTATGCCGCTGGGCGGCATCTACCTTTACCGCAATTGCGGCGAGGGCGGCACGGTGCGCCACCAGACGCCCAACGGCAACATCCTGGCGGACAACCGCTTCATGACGCGGGGGCTCGCCCGGTGCGCCTACGGCATCTGGCTGGGGTCGCGCAACGGGCGGCGCGCCTACTGCGGCTGCGACGCGGGCTACCCGTTCGGCAGCAGTCTCGACAACCGTGACTTCGCGGATGACAACATCGTCACGAACAACATGTTTACGCCGATGACGCCACGTGCCCTTCGCGATGACGGCAGCCACAACCGGATCGTGCTGTAACGGGCTCAAGAACTGTTATTCTCAGTTGAGCGAGCCAACGATTATGTTAAACTGTCCCATTTCAAGGGAAATAGATGATTGTGACACGCAGACATTTTTCGCGCTCCTCGCTGGCTGCCTTGTTCGCCGCCGGGCAAGCCCCTTTCGTCGTGCGCGCGCAAGACGCGCGTCGGTTTCGCGTCGTCCTGATCGGCTCGGGCTGGTGGGGCACCAACATTCTGAACACGGCGCTGGACACCGGCGTGTGTGACCTTGCCGCACTCTGCGATGTTGACGAACGCATGCTGGCGCTCTGCTGCGCGAATCTTGCGAAACGCGGCGTCGCCCCGCCCAAACTCTACAAAGATTTCCGCGAATGCCTCGCCTCCGAAAAGCCCGACATCGCCCTGATCGCCACGCCGGATCATTGGCACGCCCTGATCATGATCGAAGCGTGTCGGCAGGGTGCTCACGTCTACGTCGAAAAGCCCATCAGCCACACGATCCTCGAAGGGCGCGCCATGGTCAACGCCGCCGCGAAATACGGCCGTGTGGTTCAGGTCGGAACACACCGCCGCGCCTCGCCGCACAACCAAAGCGCGCGCGAATTCATCCGCTCCGGCAAGCTCGGCGCCATCGGACTGATCCGCTGCTTCATCACCTACGGCGGCGGCCCCGAGAAACCTTGGCGCAACAGCGAGCCGCCCAAGGGACTGGACTGGGACTTCTGGTGCGGCCCCGCCCCGTTGCGGCACCATTGCGGCGACATCCAGAACGCTTGGGGCGGCGGCCTCCACCCGCGCGGGTTCCGGAACTTCATGGACTACGCCAACGGCCAGCTCGGTGACTGGGGTATCCATTGGCTCGACCAAGTGTTGTGGATCACCGACCTCAAGCACCCGGCTTCCTGCCACTCCGCCGGCGGCCGACCGATCCGCGGGCCGGTGATCCTGACCGACGAGGAACAGACCAGTGACGCACCGGACATGCAGGTCGCAACATGGCGTTTCGCCGAGGGCCCAACCGTCACGTGGGAGCACCGCCTCTTTGCGGGCAACCCTCACGAAAAGGGCGAAAATGTCGGCGTCTATTTTTACGGCCAAAAAGGCGTGTTTCATCTGGGTTGGACGCAGGGCTGGAGTTTTTATCCCTCAAACCGCAAGGAGCCGGTCATCCATGAAGACGCCGCGCTCAACCAACCGGACGGCCAGAACATCAAGGAACTCTTCGCAGACTTCCTGGATGCGATCCGCACCGACCGCAAGCCTCTTTGCGACATCGAAAGTGCTCATCGGGCCACGACCCTCTGCCTGCTCGGCAACATCTCCATGAAGCTCGGACGCAGCGTGATGTGGGAAGGTGAAAAAGAAACAACCGGCGACCCCGAGGCGGACAAGCTGCTGCGCCGCACTTACCGCGGCGCGTGGCAATATCCCGACGTTACTTAATTGAAATCGATCGCTCCATGACGCGCATACGCATCCCTTACCACACGTCCGCCCTAGAAGCGGATCTCCCGCCCGAATGCCAGACGGTGATTCTGACGTCGTCCTGTCACGCCGCCACGGATGCCCGGCCGCCTTCAATCGAAGAGCAGCGTCGGCGTGTCGGGCGCGCGCTGGACCAGCCCATCGGTTCGACGCCGCTTGAAGCACTCGCGGCCGGCCGGGCGACGGCCACGATCATCACCAGCGACCATACGCGCCCGGTGCCCAGCCGCATCACGCTGCCGCTTCTGCTTGAGCGCCTCCGCCGCGGCAACCCCTCGATCGACATTCGCATCCTCGTGGCCACCGGCTGCCACCGAGCGACGACCCCTGACGAGATGCGCGAGAAATTCGGCGAGGAGGTCGTGCGTCGAGAAACGTTTCTGATGCACGATTGCACGGACACCGCAAGCCTGCGCCAACTCGCGCGCCTGCCCTCCGGCGGCGAACTCTGGCTGAACCGCGCGGCGCTGGATACCGAGCTGCTGGTGGCTGAGGGGTTCATCGAACCCCACTTTTTCGCGGGTTTTTCCGGCGGACGCAAAAGCGTGCTGCCCGGCATCGCCGGCCGCGCCACCGTGCTCGCCAACCACTGCGCCGCCTTCATCGCCGACCCGTGCGCCCGCGCCGGCAGCTTGCAGGGCAACCCGATTCACCGCGACATGCTCTTCGCCGCGCGGCAGGCGCGCTTGGCGTTTATTCTCAACGTCACGATCAATGCCGACAAGAGCATTCGCGCCGCCTTTGCCGGCCACCCCGAAGAGGCGCACGCTGCCGGCTGCCGCCAACTCGCGAGTGAGGTCACCGTACCCCGCATGCCCGCTGACATCGTGATCACCGGCAACGGCGGTTATCCGCTCGACCAGAACATTTATCAAGCCGTCAAGGGCATGACCGCCGCCGAAGCCTGTTGCAAGCCCGGCGGCACCCTGATCATGGTGGCGGGCTGCTGCGACGGCGCAGGCGGCGAACACTTTTTCAAGGCGCTGTCCGAAATGAAAAATCCGCAGGAGTTGCTGGACGCGATCGAGCGCGTGCCGCAGAACAAGACCGCGCCCGATCAATGGGAAGTTCAAATCCTTGCTCGCATTCTGGCCAAACACCGTGTGATCTTAGTCAGTGATGTTTGCGACGCGGCCGTGATCCGGAGCATGGGTATGGATGCGGCGACAACTCTTCCCGAAGCGATTGACAGCGCGCGACGCACGGCACCGCCGGACGCGCGCGTGACCGTCATTCCGGATGGTGTATCCGTCATTGTGGAGAACACGTGAGATGCGAATCCTAGTTTGTATTAAACAAGTCCCCGGCACGACGCAGGTGGACATCGATGAAAAAACCGGCGTGCTGAAGCGCGACGGCGTCGAATCAAAAATCAACCCGTACGATCTGTACGCGATCGAGACCGCGTTGCGCCTCAAGGCGCACTGGCCGGAGGCCACGACCCTCGCGCTCACCATGGGCCCGCCGCAGGCTGAACAGTCGCTGCGCGAAGCGCTGATGATGGGCATCGACGAAGTGGCCCTGATCTCCGACCGCGCGTTCGCCGGCTCTGACGTGCTGGCGACCGCCTACACGCTGTCGCAGGCCATCCAGGCCATCGGCGACACCGGCATCATCATCTGCGGCCAGCAGACCACCGACGGCGACACCGCGCAGGTCGGCCCGGAAATCGCAGAATTCCTGGACATCCCCCATGCGACCAACATCAGCGCCATCCCTGAATGCCAGACGCGCGCGGTGACGGTGCAGGTCGATCTCCCCACAACCGAGGAGACCATCCGCCTACCGCTGCCCTGCCTGCTCTCCGTCAACAAGGGCATCCACACGCCCCGCCTGCCCTCGTTCAAACGCAAAAAAGAGACGCGCGAGGTGGCGGTGCGCCGCATGACGCTGGCTGACTTTCCAGACACCGACCCTGACCATTACGGACTGAACGGCTCGCCGACCAACGTGGTGCGGATCTTCCCGCCTGAACACCATGTCACCCGTGAAACGTGGGAAGGTTCTTCCGGCGAGTTGGCCGGAAGGCTCTGCACCTATTTGCGCGATTCAAAATTTCTGGTTTAGGAACCTATCATGGCAGAACTCATCGTCCATCAAGAAAAAATCCCGGATCTCGCGCACATCGCCGACCTGTGTCCGTTCGGCGCCATCGAGGTCAACGCGAACCGCGTCAGCATTTCGCCGGCGTGCCGCATGTGTAAGCTCTGCATCAAGAAAGGGCCTCCCGGCGCTTTTGAACTTGTCGAAAGCCGGCTGGCTGAAATAGACAAAAACGCATGGCGCGGCGTCGCGGTCTATATCGACCAGACCGAAGGCGAGATCCATCCGGTTTCACTGGAACTGGTCGGCAAAGCCTGCGAACTGGCCGGCAAGATCGGCCAACCGGTCTACGCAGTAGTGGCCGGACATCGCCTCGCCGCATTGACCGAAGAGCTGCGGCATTACGGCATCGATACGATCACGGTCTACGACCACCCGCAACTGGAGCACTTCCGCATCGAACCCTACACGGCGGTGCTCGAAGACTTCATCAACCGCTGCAAACCCTCTACCGTGCTGGTCGGCGGCACGGCGATCGGCCGTTCACTGGCACCGCGCGTGGCCGCGCGCTTCCGCACCGGTTTGACCGCAGACTGCACCTTTCTGGATATGCAGCCCAACACCGACCTCGACCAGATCCGTCCGGCGTTCGGCGGCAACATCATGGCGCACATCCGGACGCCGCGCCACCGGCCGCAGTTCGCCACCGTCCGCTATAAAATCTTTTCAGCGCCTCAACGCCGCGCAGAGCCGGACGGCGATGTGATCGCCGTGACGCCGAGCGACGCCATGCTGGCCTCCAGCATCGAAACGCTGTCGTCCCACCGCAAAGAGCCGGTCAAGAACATCGAAGACGCCGATGTGTTGGTCGTGGCGGGCCAAGGGATCCAGCGGCGCGAGAATCTTGATCTGCTACAACAGCTCGCCGACCGTCTGGGCGGCATGGTGGGCGGAACCCGTCCGGTCATCGAAGCCGGCTGGCTGGAACCGCGCCGCCAGATCGGGCTCAGCGGACGCACAGTCAAACCCAAGCTGATCATCACCTGCGGCGTATCCGGGTCAATTCAGTTTGTCGCCGGCATGAGCGGTGCGGAAAAAATCATCGCCATCAACATCGACCCTGACGCTTCGATTTTCAAAATCGCGCACACGGCCATGATCGGCGACGTCTGTGAAATCATCCCCGAACTTTTGGACACGCTTGCGAAGGGAGACAAAACCCATGTCTGAGTCGCCTTTCAACCGTCTGACCGCCGCCGACATCGCCCACCTCAAATCCGTGGTGGAGCCGGAGGGGAAAGTCACGCCGCGCGAAGCCATCCATGAGGATTACAGCCACGACGAGATGGGCGCGGTGCATCACTTCCCCGATGTCTTGGTCGAGGCCGTGTCCACCGAGCAGGTCGCAGCCGTGCTGCGCTACGCAAACGACCGCCGCCTGCCGGTGACGCCTCGCGGACAAGGCACCGGTCTGGTTGGTGCCGCGGTCGCCCTCTATGGCGGCATCATGCTGAGCACCGCGCGCATGAACCGTATCTTGGAACTGGACGAGGACAACCTCACGCTTACCGTCGAGCCCGGCGTGCTGCTGATGGACATCGCCAAGTTTGTCGAAGAACACGACCTCTTCTATCCACCGGATCCCGGCGAGAAGAGCGCCTCGATCGGCGGCAACATCAGCACCAACGCGGGCGGCATGCGTGCCGTCAAATACGGCGTGACGCGCGACTACGTGCGCGGCCTCGAAGTGGTCCTCGCCAGCGGCGACATCATCGAGGTCGGCGGCAAGATCGTCAAAAACAGTTCGGGGTACGGCGTCAAGGATCTGATCGTCGGCTCCGAAGGCACGCTCGGCTTTGTGACGAAAGCCATCCTCAAACTGCTGCCCCTTCCCAAGAAAGCCATCAGTCTGCTGGTACCCTTCGCCGATCTCGCGACCGCCATCGAAACGGTTCCCGTCATCATCCGGTCCAAGTACATCCCGACAGCGATCGAGTACATGGAAAAACCGGTGATTCTCTGCGCCGAGCAATATCTGGGCAAGAAATTCCCCGACCACTCGTCCGACGCCTACCTGCTGCTGACTTTCGACGGCAACAGCCGCGAAGAGGTCGAGGCCATCTACGAGAAGGTCGCCGAGGTTTGCCTGCAGGCCGGGGCCAAGGATGTGCTCATTTCCGACACCGACGAGCGTCAGGTCTCGATCTGGAGTGCGCGCGGTGCCTTTCTCGAGGCGATCAAGGCCTCGACCTCAGAAATGGAAGAGTGCGATGTGGTCGTGCCGCGCAACCATGTGGCCGATTTTGTGAAATACACCAAACAGGTCGAACGGGATGTCGGCGTGCGCCTGAGCGGTTTCGGCCATGCCGGCGACGGCAATCTGCACGTCTACGTGCTGCGCGACGACTTCGCCCCGGAGACCTACGCGCGCAAGCTCAACGAGGCCTTTGACCTGCTCTATGCCAAGGCGCGCGCGCTTGGCGGCCAGGTCTCGGGTGAGCACGGCATCGGTTTCGCCAAGAAAGCCTTTTTGGCCGAATCGCTCGGCGAGGTCTCCATCAGTCTGCTGCGCAGCATCAAACGGGCCTTCGACCCCAACGGCATCCTCAACCCCGGCAAGGTCTGCTGATGAACAAGAGTCCCCTCACGCCCTTTGCACTCGAAGCTTATCTCGCCGATCGTAAACGTGACGTCGAGGAGCATCTGTTCGCCAGCCTGCCCGCCGCGGAGACACAACCCGCGATTCTTGCGGAGGCGATGCGCCACGCGGTTTTGTCGGGCGGCAAGCGCCTGCGGCCGATCCTCTGCCTGGCTGCCGCGGAAGCCGCCGGCGGCTCGGCTGCAGACGCATGCTGCGCGGCCACGGCGGTCGAGCTGCTCCACACCTACACGCTCGTGCATGACGACCTGCCCTGCATGGACAACGATCTGCTGCGCCGCGGCCAGCCCACCGTGCACGCCCGCTACGGCGAGGCGGTCGCGGTGCTGACCGGTGACGCCTTGCAGACGCTCGCCTTCGAAGTGCTGGCCAGCACACCGGAACGGCGCACCGGAACAGTGGCCCGGCTTGTCAAGGAGCTCGCCGCAGCCGCCGGTGCCGCCGGCGTGATCGCCGGACAGGTCGAGGACATCCGCTATGCCGCCGCACCCACGCGCGCCGTCATCGACTTTGTCTTCCAGCACAAAACCGCCGACCTCTTCAAAGCCGCCTGCCGCCTCGGCGCGATCGCCGCAGGCGGAGACGACGACACCGCCGTCGACCGGCTTGCGCGCTTTGCCGACGGACTGGGCTTCGCCTTTCAAATCGTCGACGATCTGCTCGACGCACAGGAGGCGTTGGCCGACGGCACCCCTGAACTCTCATGCCTCGCCGTGATGCCTGCCGACGCGGCGCGCGACTGGGCGCGCAGCCTCACGGCGCAAGCCGTCGACGCGCTCGACGGCCTGCCGGGCGAGACCGCGCCGCTCGCGGCGCTGGCCGACCGCCTGCTCACGCGCATCATCTGAGCCCCTCATGCCCACACCACTCATCCCGCACATCTTGATCACGGGCGCCACCGGCCTGCTGGGGCGGCCGCTGCTGCGCGCCTGCGTCAGCCGCCGCGAATGGCGCGTGACCGGCACCGCATTCCGACGTATCGGCCCCGGCCTGGAACGTCTGGACTTGTCGCAGACCGATGCCATTCCCGGCTTTCTCGACCGGCTCGCGCCGGACATCATCATCCACACCGCCGCCGAGCGCCGCCCCGACGTGAGCGAGCGCGATCGCGCCGGCACGCAGCGCCTGAACGTCGGCAGCACCGCCGCCATCGCGCAGTGGGCCGCGTCGCGCGGAGCCTTTGTGATCTACATCTCCTCCGATTACGTGTTTGACGGCGCGCACCCGCCCTACCGCCCCGGGGACGCCACGCACCCGCTTAACGCCTACGGCCAAAGCAAGCTCGACGGCGAACGGGCGGTGCTGCGGGCCGGTTGCGATGCGGCCGTGCTGCGTGTGCCGCTCTTATACGGCGACGTGGAACGCCTGGACGAATCATCCGTGACGGTGCTGGCCGACGCCCTGATGAAAGCTGCCCCTGGCCAGCGGATCGCGATGGAGCACTGGGCCACGCGCTATCCCACGCACACGGCGGACGTCGCCGACGTGCTCGCCCGCATGACCGCGTACCGGCTGGCCCATCCCGGCTTCAGCGGTATCTTTCATTGGAGCGGCGACGAGGCGATGACCAAATACGACATGGCGCGTCTTTTCGCGCCGCTGGTCGGTGCCGATCCCGCGTGTCTCGTGCCGGACCCCGCGCCGCCCGCCGGCGCGCCGCGTCCCCGGGACGCCCATCTCGACACCTCCGACCTGGAGCGACTGGGCATCGGCCGCCGCACGGCCTTCGCCGCTGCCATTCCCGCCATCCTCGCGCCGCACCTCCGCTGAGCGGTCAACGGCGCGCGGCCTTCAGCCGCTCGATCTCGGCCAGCGAGTGATTCATGTGGTCGCGCTCGTCCAACCCTACCCGGCGCACGAGGTCAGCCAGAGTTTTCTGACGCGGATAATAGGCGAACCAGACGGAATCGACCGGCTGCTGCTCGAACTCCGGATGCTCGCGCGCGTAGAGCATGTATTCGTGTTCGGCGTGCGACTCGAAGGCCGCGTTCATCGCGAACGACCAGACGGGATTGAGCCGGTACATGACGCGCGTCAGGCAGAAGTAGACAAAGGTCATCGTACGCGGCAGCAGCAGATGCCGGAACCAGGAGAGCGGGATACCTTTCTGGTGGCAGAGGTCGGCCCACAGCAGCATGTGCCACTGCTCGTTGTCCTGCGCCTCGCGCCCCATCTGAATGTGGCGCAGCGCGACCTCGATCTGCTCGCGCGGCACCGGCCGCGTGCCGCAGTGCCACTTCGAGAGCAGGCGGTAGGCGCCATGTTCCCAAGCCCAATAGGGGTAGCGCGCCAGAATTTCCAGCACCATGACCTTAGGCAGCGACCTCGCCTTGCCGTACAGAACATCAAAGGTCAGGAACATGATTTTGAGCATGAGATTCGCCGGCAGCCGCGGCGTCGCGAGCGTGCGCTTCATCTCCTCTTTCAGGTCGATTTCTTTCCCCATCGTAAATACGGCGTCTGTCATGATGCTCTCCTGCAGGCTGGCACACGGGTCTCTTGATAAAGTAAAAGATGATACAGGATTTTATCGCATGCCGCGCGAACAAACGCACGCCATTTCAACAGAAAAAACTGTCGCCACAGCGTGATTCCGCGTTGACAGCCGCGACGGTTTTTGACATAGTGCGACCCGTGTTTTTCACACGGTAGGGTACCGAAGTGGCCAACCGGGGCAGACTGTAAATCTGCTGGCTAACGCCTTCCTTGGTTCGAATCCAAGCCCTACCACCATTTATTTGACCCGAGGTCCGGCAACGGTCGACGGTGCCGAGACACGGGGTGTTGAAAGGGGGTGACTAGCGTGATTCAACTCCGATTGAAAAAAGGTGAGTCTGTCGAGCGTGCGCTCAAGCGGCTCAAGAAGATCATGGACAAAGAAGGCCTGCTGAAGCAGCTCCGCAACAATCGTTACTACGAGAAACCGTGCGAAAAGGCTCGCCGTAAATCGGCACGCGCCCGTATCCGTAACAACTCCCGCCGAGCGATGCGAGAGATGTGAGCGAGAAGGGTTGTCACCCAATAAAAGGAGCGTTTCGGAGTGATCCGGAACGCTTTTTTTGTCGACGTCAACCGCCGGCTGCCGCACGCCGCAGCGTTTCGGCGTCAATCGCTCCGTCGCGCAGGATCTCCAGCGCGCCGTTTTGGCCGACCCGCACCACACTGCTCGCCACACCGCCGGGGCAGACCCCGCCGTCGATCACGAGGTCGGCTTCAAGGCCGACGTCCCGCAGCGCGTCCACAGCGCTGACGGCAGGCATCGCGCCGCTCAGGTTGGCGCTCGTCACCCGCAGCGTGCCGCCGCATGCAGCCAACACTCTGCGCGTCGCGGGATGATCGGGGACACGGAACCCCTCTTCGCCTCCGCCGCACGGCAACACCAGTGTCAACGCGCCCGGCCAGAAGCGCTCCGCCAACCGCCGCGCAGCCAGTGGCAGAACCGCGCCGAATGCGAGCACGGATGCCAGATCGGCCGCGAGCAGCGCGATCGGTTTGCCGATCGGCCGTCCCTTGATTGTGCAGATGCGCGCCACGGCTCCGGCACAGTCCGGGTGCGCCGCGATTCCGTACACGGTGTCCGTCGGGATGATCACCACGCCGCCGGCACGCAGCAGGCGCACCGCTTTTTCATGTTCTGTGCTCCACTCGCAGGTCATGCCTTCTTTTTATCACAGGTGCGGAAGACGGCGCAAGGTGGACACCTTCTCGGCGGACGGGTAATGCGCTGAAAACCATGTTTTGAAGGTGTTCAACACCCGGCAGGATTTGGTAACGTAACCCTGCTTTCCCGTTGTGGTCTTGTTGCGTTTGATGGCTACGGGGTCAGGGCATTTCACACGGCGACGCGACGGATGTGAAGGGATTACGGATGATGAGTCAACGAGTCTTGGTGACAGGCGGCAGCGGATTTCTCGGGATCAACCTGATCCGGCATCTCAGGTCAAAAGGCATCACGGATATCCGCTCGATCGACCTGGTGCCGTTCGACTATCCCGAGAAGGACCAAATCCGATCGGTTGTCGGCGACATCCGCGACGTAGCGGCCTTGAAGCAGGTCATGCAAGGCGTCACTTGGGTGATCCACACGGCTGCGGCCTTGCCGCTTTATGCCGAACAGGACATCATGACCACCGACGTTGACGGCACACGCAACGTGATGGCCGCCGCGCGCGAAGCCGGGGCCGAGCGCGCTGTCATGATCTCCTCCACGGCCGTTTACGGCATCCCCGACCACCATCCGCTTTACGAGACCGACCGACTGATCGGTGTCGGACCGTACGGACGCGCCAAAATATTGGCGGAAGAGGAGTGCCTCAAGGCGCGTGGGCAGGGCCTTTGCGTGCCGATCATCCGTCCCAAATCGTTCGTCGGCCCAGAGCGGCTCGGTGTGTTTGCCCTCTTCTATGACTGGGCCTTCACCGGTCACGGCTTCCCAATGATCGGCAGCGGCTGCAACCGCTATCAGCTCCTCGACGTGGAGGATCTCTGCGAGGCGATCTGGCTGACACTCACGCTGGAGCCCGGCAAAGTTAACGACACCTTCAACATCGGCGCGAAAGCGTTCACCACCATGCGCGAAGATTATCAGGCCGTACTGGATGTTGCGGGCCACGGCAAAAAAATCCGCGGATTTCCAGCCGCACCGATGATTTGGACACTGCGCTTTCTCGAACTGCTGCATCTCTCGCCGCTCTACAAATGGGTGTATGAAACCGCCTGCGAAGATTCTTTTGTCAGCATTGAGAAAGCCGAACGTGTTCTCGGTTACGCACCGCGACACTCGAACAAAGACGCATTGATCCGCAACTATCGCTGGTACGTCGCCAATCTTGACGCCTTCAAAAACGCATCGGGCGTCTCCCATCGCGTGCCGTGGAAACAGGGTATCTTGCGTTTTGCCAAATGGTTCTTCTGATGCACAACTCCACCGACACCGACAGGCAGCATGCACTGTGCAAGGCTGAGAGACTCATACCCAGGCAATGGACACTCGTGATGTGCCTGTGTGCGGCAAGCCTGCTCCACGCCGATCTCGAAGAGCTGCAACTGACGAGCCCGGACGGTTCCGTGCATGCTCGCGTCTCGGTTGACGCCGCCGGGCAGTTGACCTACGGGGTCCTGTACCGCGGTGCCGAGGTGCTTGCTCGTGCGCCTCTCGGCATCACGGTCGCGGGGTGTGACCTCGGGCAGGTCATCGCGTTTAAACCGTTGCGCGTGCATCGGACCGATGACCGTTTCCCGGTGCGCGGCGTACAGCAAGAGAGCCGTCTGACCGCACAGCGTGCACTCTGTTACGCGCAGCCCCGCTCTGGCCCGTCCTACGGGGTACAAGTCGTCGTGGCCGATACCGGCGTCGCCTGGCGGTTCGTGGTTCCCGGAGAGGGAACGCGGCGCGTCAATGGCGAGACCGCCTGCTGGCGTTTGCCGGTGGCAAGCCGCGTCTGGTTCGCCGAACGACGTTCCGACTGGAAGCTCAAGACATACGCCGGTGAATGGATCCGTGCACCGCTGCGCGACCTTCACGCCATCTCGCCTCAGGGACCGATCCAGACCATGCCGCTGATCGCCGAGTTGCCCGACGGGCAGGGCTACGCGGCGGTGACCGAGGCCGCGCTTTTCCATTACAGCGGCATGCGCCTTTCGGCAGAAACAGACGGCACCTTACGCGGCTGCTTCACGGAACAGGCTGGCTTTGACGTTGACGGACCGATCCAAACGCCCTGGCGTGTGTTGATGGTGGCCCCAACCCTCCACGCTTTGGTGAACAATGACCTGATTGCCCAACTTGCCCCGCCCCCTGACCCGGAACTCTTCCCCTCCGAGGCGTGGATCTCATGCGGCCGGAGCGTCTGGAGCTGGTGGCAGGGCCGTGAAGATTATATGCGGCCCGAAGCCGAGAAACGGATGATCGATCATGCGTCGGCCCTGAATTTCGAATTCACCACGCTGGACGAAGGATGGGAATCTTGGACAAATGCTTGGTCTGTCGTACGTGAACTCTGCGCGTACGCGCGCGACCGCAATGTGCGGGTCTTTGTCTGGAAGCATTCGAAACAGCTCAACTTGCCTGACCACGATTATGCGGCTTTACGCGGGTTTCTCGATCAAGTGAAGGAGGCCGGCGCCGCCGGCGTGAAGATCGACTTCATGAACAGCGAGTCTTATGACACGATCGCTTTCGATGAGCGCGTGCTGCGCGAATCCGCGCGCCGCCAGCTTCTGGTCAACTTTCACGGCTGCCAGAAACCTTCCGGCGAAGCGCGCACCTATCCCAATGAACTCACCCGCGAAGGCGTGCGGGGGTTGGAACTCAACCGGATCGCCGAGCAGGCCCGGCGGCGCCGGGGTGACGCCGAAACGCCGCCCTATGCCCCCGGCGGCGAGAACCAAGATCTGCCCGCCTCACACAACGCGGCGTTGCCCTTCACGCGCTGCATCGCCGGCCACGCCGACTACACGCCTTTGGCTTTCTCGCGCCCCGGCAACACGACTTGGACGCATCAACTGGCGATGGCCTACTTGATGACCTCGCCCTTGCTCGTAATGGCTGAACACCCCCAGCGCCTGTTAGAGGACCCCGAACTCGCGCCGGCATTGCCTTTTGTGCGCGAGCTGCCGGTCTGCTGGGACGAGACGCGCGTGCTGGAAGGCAGCCGTATCGGCGAACTGGCTGCTTTCGCGCGTCGAAAAGGTGACACCTGGTTCATCGCTATGGTCAACGGCACCGACGGGCTCAAACTGGTTTCGCTCGACCTGCAATTCACCGGATGGCCCGATGTCGCGGTCACAGAACTCGCCGACCGGCCTGACACGCCCACAGGTTTTGCTGCCGTTGCGCGGTCAGCCTCGGCACACGCGCCACTGATTGTGACGCTTCGCCCCTGTGGCGGTTATGTGGCCAAGCTTCAGCGCAAGAAATAGCTGATTTCAACCTCGACACCTGATGCAGCGGCACGTCCGAAGCGCGGATGCAGCAGGGCACCGTCAATCGGAACTGTCACACGCAGCAAAGGCTTCCACCGCTCCTTAACCGTATCCAGCGGCCAGAGTTCGAAACGCCGCACGACCATTTCAGCGGCCTCGGTCTGTATACAGACGCGACCGGCACAGGGGTTGACCAGATCTTTCCAGTCCTCGTCACTCTTTAGCCGTGAGCATCAGGCAGGCACCGCCGCCCGGCGCGAGGGAGACGCGGATCGTGTCCGTGCGCGAAACCATGCGCGTCACCGATTTGCAGCTCTCCACATGGGTGCGAAAATCAGCCCCCTCGCCATCTTCCATCACCAGCGCTTCGTAACGTCCACCGCCAAGGAAGGCCAAGGGAACATCCAACACGCGGGGATCTTCGTTTGTGGCAGCCCCCACCAACCAGACGCCATCGGCCGCCTGACGCGCCATGACGATGTGCTCGCCGATGACGCCGCTCAGTGTCACGCTTTCACGCCATGGCTGTTGCTGCGCAGCGATGAAGCGGAGCAACTCGGGATGCTTACGGTAATTCTCCGGAATATCGGGAATGACCGTCGCGCCGGAAAAGGTGATCAAGGTGCGCGCCGCCTCGCCAGCGAGCGTCGAAGGAACCGGCGAGGGTTCGTCAACGCGGTGAGCCTGTGTCAGGTCGGCAAGTCCATTGTTCATGTCGATCGGCCCTGCCAGCATGTTGACAAAGACGGACGTCACAAATGTCTTGGGCTGAAACACGCGATGCGCATCGAGTTGGGCGTGGCAGAGCTCGCGCGTCACGGCGTTGGGCCATGTACGCATCTGGCCATAGGGGTGCACCGGCCCGTCATGAAAGTTGCAGAGCAGACGGTTTTTCGCGCACAGCGCGGTGATCATGCGCGTACGCTCATTTTTCTCCTGCGGAGTCCCGACCATGAAACCGTACTTGATGCCGGCGGCGCCCCACTCACCGTACGCCCGGAGCGTCTGTTCAATCGGATAGGCGCGCCCGGCGACATCGTTCAAATAGAGCCAGATTCCCACGCCCTTCCCTTTGGCGTAGCGGATCAGCTTTTTCGCGTCACCCGCATATCCGCCCTTCATCGGATCCGATTTCGGATTAAACTCTTTGCCGTACCAATCGGCGTCAAGCACCAGGTAGCGGATCCTGTTTTCGGCCGCGAAATCCACCATGCGCACCCACGACGGATAAGACATGGCGTAGGTAAAGCCCTCCACCTGCGCGCCGTTGGCGCGCCAGTCCCACACCGCAACCCCTGGCCGTACCCACGAGAAATCCTGTCCTTCGCCCGGCGGCGGATTGAGCAGTTCCACCATATGCGCGTCTACCATCGCGCCCGGCGTTCGCCCGAAAAGCAGTACGCGCCACGCCTCGCTGGGTGCCGACGCAATCTCGACAACCGTCTCACCCTGACGTGTCCGTAACGCGAGCGGATCCCCGTTGCCTAGATCAGCCTCGAGAACCGCCAGATAGGCATGATCCGCCGCCTTGACCGTCATCGGCGGCATCCGCTTGCCGTCACTTTCGGACAGCCGTTCTGGACCTATGTTGTGGTGCTCGCCGTTGTAGTACCAAGCCGTGAAATCGCCCGCGAAGACAAACTGCGTGAGCGCCTTCCCCGCGCCGCCAAGGCAACGGAACGCCACGCCTTCGTCGTAGGCGCGCGCCACGATCTGATATGCCGTCAGATCGAGTGTCACCTCGTTGAACCGCTCCGGCACCTCAGCGCGCTTGCCCCACACCGGCTTCCAGACCGCCTCCACCGAACGCCTTTTCATCCCCGTCTGGACGCTGCCATCATAGCCGACCGGCGACGCTAGAATCAGTCGCCTGCCATCCGCCTGAACCGTGTACGTCACCCGTCCCCCCTCGCAGGTGAACGCCATCTCCAGTTTGCCGTCCGGCGATACGACAGACACCGGTTGCGCCGCCAGCAAAACGCTTGCGCAAACAGACGCTGCGCCGATTCTGATCCATAAATGGTTCATCCCCTCTTCCCTTTCTGTAACCCAACACATGATGTCAAAAGCAGGGCGCAAGACGCAAGACCGTCACCCGCGGCCATGCCCAGCGAGTGCCTCCTCCACGGCTGCTAGCAGTTCACTGGCGGGATAAGGCTTGATCAGACATTTCCACCCGTGTTGCTTGATTGACGTCCAGCGTGAGCGCTCATCGGCATAGCCGCTGGCAAACAAGAACGGCATGCGGGGATGCGCAGCGCTGATGGTTTCGGCCAAATCGACGCCGTTGCCGTCACCCAGAACAACATCGCAAAAAATCAGGTCATACGCCTCTGCCGCGTCATCCACTTCCGCAAGCGCTTCGGCCACGCTGGTTACGACGCGGGTTCTAAAACCACGGGATGCGAGAATACGTTCCGCAACCCTCGCGACCTTGTCTTGGTCTTCAACCACCAAGATCCTTGTATCCTGACGGTTGACGCAAGACGTTTTTGATCCCGCGTTTCTTTGCGCCGCAGCCTCACCTTCGGCGGCGGGGAAATAGATCGTAAAACATGTCCCCCTGCCTGGCTCCGAATCAACCCGGACCCATCCTTTCATCTGACGGACGATCCCATAGACCGTTGAGAGCCCCAACCCCGTTCCCTTGTCTTTCGGCTTCGTAGTGAAGAAGGGGTCAAAAATTTTCTTCTGAATGTGGGGCGGGATGCCGCACCCTGTATCGGTGATCGCCAAACTGACGTATGTTCCCGGCGAGGCCTCAGGGTGCAGTCTTGCGTCGGCGGCCGTCAGCGACACGCGCGCGGTTCGCAGCGTAAGGGTGCCGCCGTCCGGCATCGCGTCGCGCGCATTGACCGCCAAGTTCAAAAGCACCTGCTCGATGTGCCCGGCATCGGCGAGAATATCCGGAGCCGTATCATCCAAAGCCAGCACGATTGCGACATCTTCGCCGAGCAACTGCGAAAGCATCCGGTGACGGCTGCCGATCTCCTGATTGAGTTGGAAGCGCGTGATCTCCATCGGGATATTACGGCTGAACGCCAACAATTGTCCGGTTAACCGCTTGGCTCGGCTGGCGGCGCCGATGATTTCCTGGATATCTGAAGCGCGCGGATCAGGCGGTGGGGTTTGCAGCAGGGCCAATTCGCCAAATCCCAGAATCGTCTGGAGCATGTTGTTGAAATCGTGAGCCACCCCGCCGGCCAACATGCCGATCGTTTCCAGTTTATTGGTCTGCGACAGACGCTCTTCGAGGTTCCGCTGATCGGTGATATCGAACAAGACGGTTTGAAATTCATCAACCGCCCCATCCGGCCCGATGATCGCGCGGCTCAGACAGCGCAACTGCCGCAACTCGCCGTCGGACCTTCGCGCGCTTACCGAATACTCTGCAATCGGCCGTTCGGGCGACACCCCCAGCAGCGTACTTTCCACACGCATGCGTTGATCCTGCTGTAAAAACTGAAATACGACGTTCCCCAAGAGTTCATGGCTCGCCCGCCCCAGGAACGCGCAGACGGCGCTGTTGACAAAGGTCAATCCCCCAGCCGGAGTAAACCGGCAAATGAGCGCCGGCATATCCTCCACCAAACTCTCATAGAGATGTTCCTGCAGTTTTTTAGCCGTGATGTTCCGGGCATAAACAAGCGCACCGTTCTCATTCTGATACTTGAACGGCGCAGAGGCGACCTCGACGGTCACCGGCGTGCCGTCCAGGCGCAGCAACGTTTGCTCGGCGGCGGGCACATACTCGCGCTTTTCAATGAGCTTCGAGATACGCGCTTCGATAAAAGCGCGGGAATCCGGATGGATGAAATCCAAAACGGATCTGCCCAGCAGTTGATCGGGCGACGACGCGCCAAACAGTTCGCAGGCGGACGGGTTGAGATAGGCGAATCGCTTGTTTGCCTGAATGAAAATCGCCTCCGGCGCCTCTTCGATCAACTGCCGAAAGCGACGTTCGCTGCTGCGGTGCTGTTCGACAGCGTGTTGCCGGGCGTCCTCCAAGCGGAGGTGTTCGATCCCGAACGCCATGTCACCGGCCAGTTCCTGGAGTAGTTCCAGCATTTCTGGCGGATGCGGCCCCGGCTCTGGCGCGATGATCGTGAGTGCGCCGATCGTGGTGCCGGACGTGATGAGCGGGAAGCAGAGCAGCGAGCGCCCCTCGTTCCGTGAAGTTCGGAGCGTTCGAAGCCATGCGTCGGAAGATTGCGTTAAGTCGTCGCAACACCGTGGCTGCCCCGCGCGGATAACACGGCTGACCAACGACTCCTTGTCCGTACCGTTTTCGATCTGCATCAGATCCAGTGTTTCCAGCGTTTTCTCCTCAAAGCCGGCCTGAGCCACAACATGAAGGGACTTCGCCGTATCTTCCCGCGTGAGGCCAACCCATGCCGCCGTATACTTCCCCTCCTCAAGAATGAGCCGACACAGTTCACCGAGCAGCGCAGCCACGTCCGTACTGCGAATCAGGATCTGATTACAGTCATACAACATGCGGAGCATACGGTTACTCCTGGCCAAATCGTCGGTTTTCCGCGCCACCTGGCGACGCAACGTGAGGCTCCACATGATGAATCCGAGCAACACCCCTGCGGCGGCACCGCCTGCGAGTCTCGCCCAATTCGGCAATCGGGAAGCGACCGTTTCAGACGTCCAGCGTTTCAGCGACGTGTAATAGATCGAGTGCGGATTCTTCTTCATGCGGATCAGATGCCGGTCGATCGACTCCGTCAGACGAGCGCGTCCTTCGGCGGGCGCCGCAAAAAAAAGGCGAGTGGGGCTGAAGATGATCGCGGTGTCTTCCAGATTGTAGGCTCGGCTTTGCTGCATCCCGTGAAACCGGTTCACGACCACGGCATCCACCCGCCCCTGCGCCACGTCGTGAAAGGCATTACGGTAATCGGGGAACGGCAGAATCGTGACGGGCACGTCGAATCCTGAAGACACCTGTTCAAAGGCCTCTTCCTGAATCGAACCGTCCAGAACGGCGACGCGCTTTCCTGCCAAATCCAGCAGCGACCTGATCCCGCTGCCATTCCGCGCATACACCTGAAACCAATCTGACAAGACCGGTTCGCGGTGAAATGCGAAGCGTGTGCCTCTGGACTTTGACTGAGCCACATCCGGCATGAGGTCGATTTCACCTGTTGCCAGGCGGTTAAGCCCCTCCATCCAGGTCCCCGGCACAAACTCGAGCGTCCAGCCTTCCTCGTCGGCAATGTGCGAAAGGATATCGATGAAGATCCCTTCAGGACGTCCCGTCGCATTCAACGCGACCTTGGGACTGTTCTCATAAACACCGACCCGCACACACATTTCGGAAGCGCACGTCACACTCGCGACTAAGCCTGCCAATGCCGCCCCCACAGGACCATGCAAAAGCCTGCTCGTCACATGCACCCTATCCTCAACCGCGTTCATGAGGCCTCCTGACAGACACTTATTTTTGAGCATACACCATTCCGATCACGTTGTGCAATCCCCGATCCGAAGCGCCCCACATGGATATGTGATTTTGCATGAGCGTATCCGCCTGATCATGATGTATCCCGCAGTGGCTGAACATCCCGGAATGCAAAGCGTCCACCCCAAAATACGGTCAGCTTCGGATTTACAGCACACCGTTGTTTTGTTATCCTTAACACCAATAAACCGTTCGTCAGCACTCGTGATTTGAAGGGTCAACCGTAAGGAGCCGGTCATGTCGGATTTCGACCAAGAACTGCACCGTATCAACGGCAAGATCAACCGTTGGCACGCCACGGAGCATCTGATCGTGGCGGCGGCCCTTCTGCTGACCGCGTGGGTGGCGCTGACGGCACTCGATGTGTGGCTCCGCCCGCGGACTTACGGACGGCTGTCGTTGTCGCTTGTCCTGATGGCTCTGGCCGGGGCCTCGCTGGTCTGGCTGGTGCGCGTCGTCAACCGCAAGCGTTCGCCAGCCGCTGTGGCCGCGTTTCTCGAAAAAAGGTTCCCGCAACTCGACAACCACCTCATCAACCGCGTGCTCTTTGCCAGCGAGCACGCGCCCTCTTCCTGGCTGCGCACTTATTTGAATGAAGGCGTGCCGGGATTCTCCGCGTTGCCGCTGCATGAGATCAAGGATCGTCGCCTGCGCAAGCGCGGCGCGATTGCCGTGGCGGCCGCAGGGCTTTTGCTGGCCGTGCCCGCGTTCGTGCTCGGCAACGCCTGGACCGTGGCGATGCAGCGCGTGTTGAATCCCTTCTCGCGCCTTTCGCCGCCGACCTTCGCGACGGTCCTCGCGGTGACTCCGGCGAGCAAGACCATCGCGCAGGGTTCCGGCATCGACCTGGTGGTGAAGGCCACGGGACGAGCCGGTCAGTTCGTGGATTTGGACCTTTATCCGGCCGATGACAAGCGTTCAACCGTGCGGGTCGGACAGTTCAAGGCGACCGGCGTAGAAGAGGAGTTCCCCTACCGGGTCTCTAAAATAGCCACCTCGCTCCGCTACCGGTTCAAAGTCGGCGACGCCTATCCGACAGACACCTACACAATCGACACCGTGCCACCGTTAGCGCTCTCCAGCCTGCAGCTCACTGTCACGCCGCCCGGCTACACGTCGCTGGCACCTCTCACATTCGATGCGCTGACCAACGCGGTTGCGATCCCAGTTCGCTCCAAAGTCAC
The DNA here is from genome assembly GCA_002071025.1 of Verrucomicrobia bacterium ADurb.Bin070. GTDB lineage: Bacteria > Verrucomicrobiota > Kiritimatiellia > RFP12 > UBA1067 > DUPH01. Next base: position 27,737 of record MWEJ01000002.1, read on the forward strand.
TTTTCAGATAGCCTGCAACCGACCGCTCGAGACCTCCCAGGTCCTCCTTGACAAGGAAACGTTGACGCTGACGCCCGGCACCGACAAGGCGAACTGGTCCGGCGGCATCGTGATTACAGACGGTGCCCTCTTTCAAATTGCGGCGCGCGACACTTACGGCCTTGAAATGCGAGTGCCGGTGCGCTTTGCCCTTATCGAAGACCGCGCACCCGGTATCCGCTTGGTGATCCCTTCAGCCGCGAAAGCGGTCCTGCCGCCCAACGCCGCGCCGGTTGTGCAATTCGAGGTCAGCGATGAATACGGTCTCGGCAAGGTGCGCATGGAGCGCGTCAACAAGGGCGCTAAGCCGGGGGCCGAGGGGGAGGTCCTGAAAGAGTGGGATCTTGCCGGTCAGAAGAGTTTTACGGAAAAGTGGACCGGCTCTCTGGAAGATGTGTCGGCCTCTTCGGCCTTGCGCATCGTGGCCTGCGACACCGCCGACGGCGACGCACCCAATCGGACGGTCAGCCAGCAGATCCTGTTTGAAATGACGACGCTCTCAGCGCAGCTTGCCGCCGAGCAGCAGAACCGCGGCGACGCGCGAAAGACGATCGGCGAGCTGGTCGCGCGCCAGCGGGCCGCGCTCACCACCACCGCGCGGTTGCAAGCAGACCTGCCCGCATACGATGAGCAGCTCTGGCAGGAGGTCGCCGACAAGCAGAAGTCGATCCGCACGTATGCCGAGACCCTGCTGACGACCAAAGACGCGGCGGTCGGCACGGCACGCGTCGCGTTGGACAAGGCGGTTAAAGGGCCGTTACCGGACGCCACCACGCGGCTGACCCACATGGTGACGGGAACGTCGGAAACACGCGAGGAAAATGCCAAGCTTGCCGTCGACGCGCAAAACACGGTGCTGCGGCTCTTGGTGCAGGCGGACGGCAATATGAACAAGGGGGAGGTCTCACAGGCCGCTGCCGGTGTTCTGGCCATGCTGGAGGGCATCCGCAAAGGACAGACCGCCAATCTCGCTGCCACATTGAAAGCCGTAGAAAAGGCGTCCGAACTGCAGGAAGCGATCATTGACCGGCAGGACTATCTTTCGCAGGACATGGAGGCGATGATCGGCTTCTGCCGGTCAGAGGCCAAACAAGACCGTGACGACGAAGAGTTCGGCGCCCTGATGAGCAAGATCGCCGACCGAGCGGTTGAACTGAAACTTCACCCCACCATGGTCACGATCGCCGAGGTCATGGAATCTGAACGGATCGCGGACGCCGTGCCTCCGCAGAACAGTGTGACCAACGGTATCGCCATGCTGATGGATCTCCTCAAGGAGTGGCGCGAGACCGAGACCAAGGATAAGACTGAAGACGCACTGGCTATTATTAAGGATGCGAGGCAGTCCATCAAAAAGATGGAGGATTTGCAGGCGCGCGTCGTGGATGCCCTGCGCGAGACTGGCGGCCAGGGAGACAAGACCGAAAAAATCGACGATGACTTGCTTGAGGAAATCGTTGAACTCAAAGCAAACATGGCGCAGGCCATGCTGAAGGTCGCCACCGACCTGCAGGCCATGCCTGAGCTGGATGCCGTCAACGAACTGGTGACCGACACCTTCCAGACGTATGAAGAGATGAAGCAGGAGGAGGGGTCCGGCACCAACGCTGTAGTCGAGGTCGGCCTGCAAAAAGAGGACTTCTTGCTCGACACACTGATCATGACCGGACAGAAGGCGGACGAGATGGAGATGTGGCTTGTCGCTAAATCTGACAACGTTAAACGCAACATGGAGACGATCGACAAGGAAGAAATGAAGGGGCCGGTCGGACAGGTGACCATGCCGGAAGAGTTGCAGGACATCATCGGCGACCTGTTGGAGTCCGAAGAAGAGCAGTCGGAAAAGGCGGATGATTCCGTGACCAATCAAGGCATGGCCAACATTGACATGGGATGGGGCATTTCCGAAGGCGAAACCGTCAGTTACAGCGCGGCCGGCAAATCCGGCAACGACCGTCCTGACCACAAGGATCAGGACGGTCGCTCGCAGGTTGGGAGGCAGGGCATGTCAGACGGCGAGGTGATGTCGCGTTCCGGCAAGATCAACGAGGGCGACAAGAATCTTGATAAACGGCGCACGCAGGACTCCAACCAATCCGGTGACGTCGAGGAAGAGGGCCATTCGGACGCCGTGGCCACGGGCGGCGGCAAGAACTCCGGTTACTCGCAGGACAAGGGGATGGAGGGCGGCGAAGGTGCCACGCGGCGCGACACCAAGGTAGAAGCCGACTCCGCCGAGAGTACGCGCGCCCAGTTGACCCGTAACGCCGAAGCGGTGTATGCCCAGGCGCAACTCAACAACCTGCGGACTTACGATCTCAAGAAGTATATTGCATTCAGCAAGCAGATCGATCTGCTGCAGAAGCAAAACGCTTCGCCGGCAATGATTGCCGAACTGCACAAGAAAGCGTTGCAGGCGCTCAGCACCACCTACACGTCGCTGGAGAACGGTATCGGCAACGCGGACATGGGGGCGGTCAGCAATACGGAGAACGCTGCGGAAGCGATCGCCGCATCGCCGGACGAAGCACCGGCCGAATACCGCGATATGGTGTCGGATTACTTCAAAGCGATCGGCGAGATGCAATAGTGTGCGGACGAGCCGCTCAAGGAGTCGTGTGGTGTTGAAGATTAGAGAGAAGACCGTCCCCCTCAAACGAAAAAGGTTGGACCGTCGTTGTGCGAGGCACCTTCCATTCTTCTTTATATCCGTCACGCTGTTCGCAGCCGGGCGGAGCGGGGCGCAGCAAGAGGCGTGGGCCGTACCCGGCGCGGCGCTGCGGGTAGACGTGACCGTCTCGCGTGAGCCTGACCATCCCGATCTGGGTGTTTTCGTTAAGATCCCCAACGGGGGCCTGTTACCCGGCAAATTCCGCATCCCTGATGTGCGCGACGCTCAGGGTAAACAGTTGGAAAGTCTCATTGTCGCGGACTCACAAACCGACGGTTTCGGAGTGCTGTTCGCCAAGCCTGGCGACGGGGAGACCGCTACGGTCTATATCACACCTTCCGCCAGTGCGCCACCGCGGCCTGCGAGCACGCGTCTTTTCCCGGCGACCTTTTTCTTTTCAAAAAACGGCAACGCCAGTCTCGAAGTGGCCAAGCGAATGGAGCGGGATTATCCGCCCGCACAAGGCGCATCGTTCGACGAATGGGATTATGGCATCGGATCGATGGTCAACCCCTTCGGCCCTGATGATGATTTTTCCACGTGGATTGTCGGCGCGTTTTTTTTGGAAAAGAAGGAGCGTATCTATTTTTGCACGATTTCGGATGAAGGTTCCGAGTTCGCGATCAACGGCAAGACGGTCCACAGTTGGCCCGGGATCCATACGCGGCAAGGCGGCGCCAAAGGGCAGCGCGGCGATTGGGTTGAACTTGGACCAGGACTGCACCGTATCGACTACTATCACTTCGAAAAAACCGGCCCTCAGGAAATCAACCTCTGCTGGAAGCGTCCCGGCATGGAGACGAAAGACGGGTTGCCGGAGCATGTGTCCGGACTCGCCCAGTCGGGACGGGCCGACATCAAACGGATCGCGTTCAAGGACGGTCGCGTCGCGGGTGTCATCCGCGGCAACACCCAACGACTCGGCTATTACTGGATTGGTGAAAAGCCGCTGGTTTTGTTCGCGCTTTCGTACGGCGCGGTAACGCCGTCGGACACGCAGTCTGTCACATGGGAGTTCCCCCCCAACAAGCGCTTTGCCGAACCCGCGATTGACTGGCTGGTTTCGGGGGACCCCGACACCATTTCCTATCCCGTTACGCTAGCCGTTTCTAATGCGGCGGGGCTCGCACGAACCACGGTGCACATGCGCTGTTTCTGGACCCCTCCCGCGCTCTCGTTGGACACCAAGAGCGACCGGCTCACGGTGAGAAAAGCCCTTTATGACATGTTGCGCGCTGTTCCTCAACCTGCCGATCCCTGCGCTGACTGGAGCAACGATCACTGGGGCATGCTGATCGAACTGCTGGAACCCTATAACGCCGGTCCGATTCTGATCGAGCTTTTCAACCGCGGCTTCGACACGCTGCAGAAAAGGCCCGCCGAAGAGCGTTGGGTTTTGGAAGACCGATTCATTGAGACGCTGCGTCTGCAACGCAAAGACAAGCTCCTGCTGGACTGGATCGCACGGCTGGAGAAAAACGAGAGAACCAGCGCGCGTAAATTTCGCTGGAAAGATGAGCGGGTGTGCGCCTATCTGTTTGACATCAACAATCCTGCGGCAGCCAAACGCGAAGTCGTGTTTTTAAAAGAAACGGCGATCGCACCGGACCAGACACAACTCGCGGCACTGCGCCAAGGGGATGTCGAGCGGGCTCTCGGTAATTATGACGCTGCCATGAAGTTCTACAAGGATGCGCAAGACCGATTCAGAAGCCGCAATAAAGTCGGCATGGCCGGCGGACGCTTGACGTATGTGGGAGCCCGCAAGCGGCGCGACGCCGAGCCCGAAACCAACACGACCGCCAAGGCGTCATCCAAGCGGCCTGCGATGCAGAGTCTCGCCTCGAGGATGAAGGTGGACGACTGGAAGGTCTATACCGTGCATGATGCGTCCATGTATGCAACGATCACGAGCTTCCTCGCCCAAGATGCGTTGCCGGAAGCCTTTCAGAAGCTGACCGATTGGGAGAACGAATCGCCTGCCTCCAAGCTCTCCGGAGACTACCCGATGGCGGAAGCCCGGGTTTATCTCTCTGTCGGTGATCTGCGCCGCGCGGTCAATGCGTTGGCGACCTATCGCAAGAGCGTGACCATGAGCGCCCAGCTCGCGGACGCCATGAAGCTGGAGATTGAGTGCCTGCAACAGCTCAACGACAAAACACGTATCAAAGAAATCGCCGCTGATTTTGTTCAACGCTTCCCGGGGCATCCCTATGAAGCAGCCATGAAAGAGGTGCTCGCGCCATGATGACATTCCGTATAGCAGCCCGTGCGGCAGGCGCTCTGCTGGTCGTTCTCGCGGCAACGCTGGCAGGCGCGGCGATCAAAATCGATCCCGGCAACATGTCGCCCTATAGCAAAACCAAGGTCGGCATCAACCTGTATTCCAAACCCGATCCCTCGGCCGGAGGCGGCTTGCGCGGCATGATCGCCGGCAATCCATCCGAGGTGCTCGGCGTTCTGGCCATGCCTCAAAAATTCCCACACATTTCTGCACTGTCGGATGTGGAGGGCGGCGGCTCCACCAAGAATGCGCGCAACATCAACAAAGACATGACCAATCAGGTCTATCTCGCCGCGTTGGGCGCGAATAATGCGTTCTCCTTCTACGGGTTGCCGCCCGGAAAATATGATCTTTTTGTGCTGTGCGAGAACTGTTTTTACGAAGGCCTGCTGCTCTCGCGCGAACCGAACACATTGGCCGATCCTGACGTGCGCGCGATCAAAGCGAAGGTCAACGAGTCCAATCCTTTTTTCAACGTTAAAAACCAGCACCGCATCGAAGGGCAGGGCGGAACCTTTGGTAAAGCACGCGTTTTGGAACAGGAAGTCCGGACCCTGCCGGTCACCCTGCAAAGCGCCGAAGTCCTGAAGCACATACAAATCCGCAGCATCAAGCTCTGCCTGATGGAAAGTGTCGGGACCAGTAAGCTAGGCACCCATTGGGAGATGAAAAAGACCCGCGAGATCGCACGTCAGGAAATGGGCCCCCCCGACACCAAAGGACTGATTCCCGGCTACTTCTGCAAGCCGCTCCAAGGCATCCGCGTGGCGACCTCTGTGAAGGATTTGGGGACGATCACGTTGGCCAGCGATCCCGCCCCCGGGACATCTGCCGTGCCAGCCCAAGAATCACGTTAAGTCTGTCTGACAATAAAGGAACACACACACATGGCAAAGTTATTCTTGCAACAGCCCGAGGGCGACCAATTGCTGACCGAACTCGCGCCGACCCAACCCTATCTGATCGGGCGCAGCGAAGACTGTTCTATCTGCATCCCCGTCGAAGCGATTTCCAGCCGGCACGCGCAACTCACCCCCGTCGACGAGGGCTGGATTCTTGAAGACCTGAACAGTTCCAATGGAACGACAGTCAACGGGCAGACGTTGGGCAAGGCGATTCTCGCCAGCGGATGCCAGATCATTCTTGGCGGGCAGGTTGTTTTGCTCTTCATTGAAGAACCTGCCGCTGAGCAAGCGAGCGAGCCTGCCGCCGCAGAAGCGCAGCCTGCCGTAAAAAAAGGCCGGCGCGAACTGAAGGTGCAGGGGGCGTCGGAAGAAGATCTCAAGCTCGTTAAGGCGATGTCGCTGCGCTCCGAGAAGATCCGGACGGAAATCGCCAAGGTCATCATCGGACAGGTCGACATCATCGACCAAGTGATGATGGTCATCATCGCAGGCGGGCACGGTCTGCTTGTCGGTATGCCCGGCATGGCCAAAACCACGCTCTGCGCCACGATCGCCAAGGTGCTCGACATGGAGTTTAAGCGCGTCCAATTCACGCCGGATTTGATGCCCACCGACATCACCGGCACCGAGATCCTGGAACACGACCCCGTGACGGACAAAAAGAGCTTCCGGTTTATCAAGGGGCCGATTTTCACCAACATGCTGCTGGCCGACGAAATCAACCGTACGCCGCCCAAGACTCAAGCCTCCCTGCTGGAAGCCATGCAGGAAAAATGCGTAACGGTCGGGAATCAGACTTACAAGCTCGACGCCCCCTTCTTTGTGCTCGCCACGCAGAATCCGATCGAACAGGAGGGCACCTACCCGCTGCCGGAAGCGCAGCAAGACCGTTTTATGTTCAACCTGTGGGTGGATTACCCAAAAGAGGACGAGGAAGAGACCGTGGTGAAGGCAACCACCGTTGCCAAAAGTGAACAACCTCAGAAGGTCATCACCAAGGACGAACTGCTCCAGCTCCAAGCTGTGGTGCGAAAGATTCCTGTATCCGATCACGTCATCAAATATGCCGTCCGCCTCGTGCGCGCCACGCGGCCCCAAGACGAGAAAAGCCCGGATTTCATTAAGAAGTATGTCTCAAACGGTGCAGGCCCGCGTGCCGGACAGTTCCTCGTGATGGCAGCCAAAGCGCGTGCCGTGCTGGAAGGTCGAATCCACGTAAGCTGTGGCGATGTCGTGAAAGCAGCGGTGCCGGTGCTGCGCCACCGCATCATCGCTAACTTCGCGGCCGACTCAGAAGGACTCTCGACGACCGCTATTGTCGAGCGTTTGCTCAAGGCGGTCGAACAGCCCGACGACAAGGACTATTGACGTCGAACGCGTGCTGTCATCCCTTCACAGCCGCCCTCCCCTTTACGTGATCCGTTCGTCCTCCCCCTTCATGTTGGTTTGGAGTGCCTATGACCGCAGAATCATCTGATACCGTATTTCTGTCTTTTGTCTGTCCCGCATGCAATCAAGAAATCGAGGCGCCGGCTGAAATAGCCGGGAGAGAGAGTGAATGTCCGGCGTGTGCGGCCCCGATTACTGTACCCTCAACTTCAGAACCGGGCACACTGTGGGCTTCGCAGCCCCTCTCCAAAAGCGGCCCCACGCAGGCCCAGCGTGACGCCATGAAAAGCCGCACCATTCGTATTGAACTCCCTGAGAGTTGGTAACCCCGTTTCCCTTGTTACGCCCCCCTTCTGTCATGTCCCGCATCCTGTTTGTCAGTTCGACGTCTTTTTCCACGTGGCGCGGGGCCAGTCACCGCATGCGCCATGATCTCGAGGCGCTGGTCGCCTTGGGGCATGCCGTTGACCTCCTCGCCCCCCCGGGAAACGCTGCACCTGAAATCAGGGGAGTCCGCCATCTGACTGTTCATCGCCTGCCCTATTGCCAGGCACTGCCACCCGGCCCCTCGCTGCGACGGTTCGTCACCGATGCCTTCATGGTGGCCAAGGCCGTCGCCGCCTGCAATCGGAACCTGTACACCCTTATGCACGGCATCGATGATGGCGGCGTCGTAGCAGGCCTCGCGGGTCGCCTGACTAAAACTCCTTGGGTGTTTGAACGTACGGGAGATTTTGCTCCTAAACAGCCGCACGGAGCGGACCGTCTCTGGCATGCCCTCCACCGGCTGTTGGAGCGGCGGGCGCTACGTCACGCATCAGCCGTCATTAGTAATGACTCTGGAATGATTGAGATCCTCAACCGGATGAACTGCAGCAGTCGCGCGTGCGTGATACCCGACATCCCCGCCATTGACGAACAGATTTCGCCGGCTGCCCGGAACCACGCCATGGCCCGCTATCGGACTGCGCCCGACCAGAAACTGATCACATGCGTCGGTTCATACACGCGTTTCCAGGGGCTCGATCTTTTTTTCAACGCCATGCCCCATGTGCTGTCCGGCTACCCGAATGCACGTTTCGTTGTTGTCGGCGGTAATGCTGCTGAAATCCGCCGCATGAACGTTGCGCTCGATCGTGCCGGCATCGCGGATATGGTCTGTTTCCCAGGTCGCATCGAAACGACAGAGCTCGCGGCACTGCTGTCTGTTTCCGACGTTCTCGTTTCACCTCGTCGCGCCGGCGTTACGGCTCCGATCAAAGTCTTGGATTACCTCAAATCCGGCACGCCGATCGTCGCGGCTGACACCCCCGCCAACCGCGCGATCCTTTCTGCCGAAAACGCCGTCATCACGCCGCCGACCCCCGCAGAGTTTGCCGAGGGGATTCTACGCCTCTGCAACGATCCGCATCTGGGCGCTGAACTCGCGCGGCACGGTCGCCGGACCTTGCAGCAGGAACAGCGATCGCCGCAGGCCTTCCGCCAGATGCTCAGCCACTGTTACGCCTACGTCCTTTCAACCGCTTGACCGCACACATATGGCACGCCGTCCCTTTATCCATGTCATCCGCTGGTTGGCCGTACCGGCCGTGCTGGTTACGGTAGCGACCAATGCCTATGTCCATCAGCCGCGCTACTGGCAACAGGTCCAGGCACAACATTTTTCAGCGCCGATCACCGCTTGGGCCGAGCGCATCGGCAACGCTTCAGCCGATCTCACCGATGCCCTAGGTCTGACTGGAAGGGACGCAGAAATTGCGCTCGTGGCCCCGTTACGGACCAACCTGATCGCATGCGCAGGTTTGCCTAATCGCATCGTCAGCGCTGACTCCGACGACATCGTCGTGCTGCGGAAAACAGGTTTCATTGTCGGGTACTCGCCAGCGTTGAGACATCCTCTTTGGGTCGCTTATCAAACGTTTCCGGTGGCATCTGCCGAACTGCCCCCTCGCCCCTCGAGTTTCAAGCCTGATCCGAGAGCCAAACGATCGCCGCACCACAAAGAGTATACCAAGAGCGGATATGATCGCGGCCATATGGTCCCAAATTTAGCCATTGCATCCCGCTACGGCAAAGCCGCGCAGCTCGAAACATTTCTCACTTCCAATATCTGCCCGCAACGATCCGGTTTGAACCAAGGCCCCTGGTACGAACTCGAATACCGGATTTCGGAAATCTGGCCGAAAAGCCTGGGAACGGTTTGGGTCATCGCCGGCGCGCTCCCGTCACCAGAAGACAGACGCCTGCGCTCCGGCATTGGCATCCCGACCGGTTTTTATCAGATCGTGGTCTCACAGCGTGACAACCGTCTGCGCGCGTTCGCGGTCTATATGCCTCAAACCGTCCGGCGACGCACCTACGCGCGTTCCACGCTTGTCTCGATCGATGAACTCGAGCGCATCACAGGTCTGGATTTTCTCAGCGAACTCCCGGACGAAGCCGAAGCTGCGCTCGAAGCGGCGACGCCCACACGCCTTTGGCCGACAGGCATCGGCGGCTTATTCCGTTTGTTGCGCGAACGATTCCGGCCGTATGATTGACGCCATTCACAAGACAGATCGCGCACATTCGGCATGCAAGGTCCAGCGATGAAATCAAAACCTCCCCAATGTCATACCCCCAAAGCACACCCAAAGACCGACCGCAAGCGGCTCGCCGACCGCGAACGCCGCGCGGCACTCCTGGTGGCGGCCCTCTTTTTCCTGGGGCTCTTCGTGCGGGTTCTGCGCCACTTCATTGACGGTTCGCGTTGAGGTCGCGCCCGGATTAGGGCGAATTGGTAATGACCAGAATCGGCTTACTGAACCTCGGGTCTTCATACTCGATGACCCATCGCATGAAGAGCTGGCCGCCGTTGGCATCCGCGAACTCATCAAGCAAGAATGGATTCTGAATAAACACGCGGGTGGTGTGATTGCTGTCGAACGACTCAGGAGCCAGCTTATACTGCGCCAGCATCGTCCACTCCGGCTTGGTCAGACTGTCTTTGGCCGAGATCTTGAATACGGCGTCACCAAACACGTGATCCCCCAGCAAGCTGGGCACATTGGTCCCATTCAACGCCAACCACGCGGTCATGAAGTAGTTGGTTGTCGCCTCTTCGCGCTCTACCTTCAGGATGCCGCCCTCCAAATAATTCGTCGTCGTCGGATTGGCATTCAGCCAATAACGTTCGTACAACTCCAATTCACGCCCGTAGTAATACGTAGGCGCCAACGGCTGGTCACCGAAACTCAGCAACCACGTCATAATGTCAGTCCCCAAATTCAGATCGCTGACATCCTGACGCAGCCCGAACGTGACGGCAATCGTCAGGTTGGTCTGCACGTGGTTCAGCGGCAGATTAAACGTCTCAACCTCGCCGCCAGTCAGATGCTCGACGCCGTTCACGGTGACCGACTTGATGCGATACCAGCTATCCGCTTCGTACAGGATATTCGTAGACCCGTCCCGGCGCACTTTGAACGCCAAGGGCGTCACGCGCTTGCCGTTCTGCACACCGTGCAGCGGCGTGAGCGACGAAACCACAACCACATTCGAGACCCCGGGCGCCAGCACGTTAAAGTCTTCAACCGTTTGCCCCACATTCAAACCGCCGGGTGTCCATGCCACCTGATTGGTCCAATCCGACACCAACGGCAAGGCATACCGCACGGAGTTCGTCAACACGCTCAGCGAACCGCCCTGTCCTTCTGTTCCGATATACTCAAACCGGAGATCAGGATGCGCGGCCGCCCACTCCGCGCCTGAATACGACCCGCCCCACTCCGGGCGGCGGTCATACACAACCGAGTGCTCGTACATACCCCAAGGGCGGCGCAAGCGGATCCCCAACGGCTTGCTGTTCGGGAATTTACCCGCAAAGTTCAGGTCGCTGTAATCCAGCTTCGGCAACGGCGGAACAACCCCCGCGATTTCTTCAGGCGGCACACTGGGATCTTGCCCGACCACGAAAAAGGCGTAGCCGTTCGTGACCGGCTGCTGTTCCGGCAGCGTCCCCATAAACGAAATGGTATACACGGGGTCGTATTCATTCGACGGGACCAGATCAAGATGCCAACCGGAAAGGCTGATTTCGGCAGGCACGGCGATCTCCACATACTTGTTTTGGCCGATATGCGCAGTCCCGCCTTCATAGACCTCGTACGCGTTGATCTCGTTCAGCCACACTGCGCCGACCGGCACATCGTACACGATGTAGTAAGCCGCCCAGCCGCCCGTCGAGGCAAACCGCTGATTCAAATCCACCGGATAATACCACGACGGCACGGTAAAGACACTTTGATAGGCTTCCAGTTCAGTCTGCGCGGCATCCTCGTAGGTCGCCCGGACACGGAACTGAACGACCTGGTTCTTCTCTTGCGGAGAGACCACATTGAACAGGTCCGTACGGTAAAGATGATTTTCCGCATCGTGCAGGTCCATCTCCAACGTGGCCACTTCTGCAGCCGGCCAGTTGTCAACGCCCCAGACGTTGGTCCCGACATAATAATCGACATACAGCCGAATGTTCTGCGGGGAGAGGCGGAGATTGCTCAGTTGCGCTTCGAAACCGACCTCGTCGGAGTGCAGCGGCTGGAAACGTTCCTCACTGAACCCGCCGCCCTCGACGCACAGGGCCCGCACATTGACGATCTCGAAACCGGGCAGGACCGGCTCGGTGACCGCAAGTTCCTCGACGCACACACGCTGACCGCCGCCCGTAGTCGGAATCACAAGCTTGGCGGCACGATAGGCCCGTCCGTCCGCCGGCACAAACGAGTACGTTTCATAGAGCTGGTTCGTGATCAGATAGGTGTGCGCCAACTGCCAGTCCGCATCCGGCGCGCGCGGCCCTGCGGCATGCGACGTGACATACAAATAAACGGCTGCGGGCGAGCTGGCATACATGCGCGCCATGAAGGTCAACGAGCCCAGGCCCGTCGGCAGCAGGGGTGTCTTCACGAAAGCCTCAGGATACAGGATCTGGTACGGGTCCGTCTCGAGAGTCTGGCTGTTGTTCAGGAAAAGGGCTTTTGTCTCATCCAGCATCACCCGCATCGGATCCGTATCGGTCACCTTCACATTGTACGCCCGCCAGTCCGCGTCATCCACGTCCGGTTCATCCCACACCACGGCATTGTCGATTTCCACAAGCGCATTGGTATAGATCCCGCTCCGGTCGTTCAGCACTCTCAGGTAGCCGGAAATGTTGGTGCCGAGGTAGGCGAGTTCATGGTTGAAAGAGGACATCGCCGTATTCACCACCACGGTCTGAATGCCGCTCCACAACGAGCTGTCCCACGACGGGGCAAACTGAACGACGAGCCGGGCAGGCGGCCGAACGACCCGATAATCGAACTCCAGCATGCCGGTGCCATTCACCATCCGCGGCGCCCTGACCGCTTGGTCCAGCCACTCGCCCTCGACGCCCAGCGAATCGATCTCGCGCCCGCCGCGCATGTGGTCAAGCTGCACCGTTTTCACCGACGTGCGCAGGAACGTCCCGGACCCCGTATCCTGAAGGGGCACCCAGGTCAGCCCATTATTCCGGCTGTAGGCCACCCCATAGCCGCCGAAAAGCCCGCCTCCGGCAGGCCCGACCCGGCCATCCGAGCCGCAGCCGAGCCGCAGTTCGAAGGGATACCAGCCCGTGCCGAGATACGCGAATGCTTCGGATGACGGGGTTTCCGTGTCCGTATTGCTCAAAATGACGGCACCGTTAATTTTGACCTGCACGCTGCCGATGAAATTCTCGGCAAAGATATTCGTGCTGCCCGCGCCATTCAGATAAATCCACCCGTTATAGACGTAGGTCGTATTCGTCACCCACCCCTCGTCCGTGTTCGCGTAACGCGTGGAGAGCTGGAGGGATGACATCGGGTTCACTTGCGTGGTGTTGAACGGCCCGGGAATCCGGCCTTCATTCACGCCCGCCACGCTGTTGGTGACGACCCATGCCTCAGTCGCCACCCACTCGTCATTCTCGCCCTCATTATCGCCTTCCTCTTCGTCCGGACTCAGATCAGACGACTCTTGGCCGCGCCAACTGGTCATCTTGATCTCATCGACGACCACATCGACACGCAGATTATCCGTGCGCCCCAGCACCTGCATCATGATGAAATGCGAGCGCCAGGCATAAACCGGCACGTCGTAAACAAAGTAGTCAAAACCCGTCAGCGTCACCTCTTTGAACAGACTCCACGCCAGCGTGCCCGGCGCCTGCGGCGGATCATCAGTCCCGTACTCGGTCGGCTGCAGAAAGACACCCAACTTCTGGGTGGGATTCACCGCATAGATGCCTTTTGGCGAAACGCCAGAGAGCGCCTCCCAACGTCCGACCGGCGCGACCGACCAATTCAAAACATCGGCGGAGAAGTCGGTTTTGCTGCGAAGAATGGAGGTCAGCGAACCGGTAGGCGCGGCTCCTGCTGCGGTGGGCCGCGTGTAGACATCGGAAAAGCCCGCGCGACATTCAGACGACATGAAGCCACATGTGCCGCCCAACGTCAAGGCTGCGCCACCTTTCTGGCCGGAATCATTATACGTCAAGATGTTGTCGTACGTCCCGAATTTGCACCGGATCTCCGTTGTAATCCCGGACGTATACATCCTCAACTCACCGACCGTGCCCGATGTCAACTGCAAATCTTGATTGGGTGTGTTCTTGGCAAGCTGATAGGCGACACCGTTCTTCCACTTATACAGTTCAAACATGAGCCGCTTGTCACGGCTCAAATTGGCGGTATCCGGTATCTGCGTGACCCGGAATTCATAAAAATTATCCGGATCGGCGAAATATCCGAGCAGCGAAACCGTCGCTTCCTGAGGCGACAGCCCTCCTCCCGTAGCGACCATTCTGGCCTGTACCAAGTAGTTCTGCATCGCGAATCCCTGCTTATAGTAGGGCGCTTCATAAGGATTCGCCACCTGCCCCAAGCGGCACTTGAACGAGAGCCGTCCGATACCGTCCGGGAGCGTGCCGCCTTCACGGTTATGGATATAGCCGAGACCTAGACCTTCCGCGCCGCCTTTCAAGCGGATCGCCACGTTTCGGAACTTCAGGTCGGAAAGATCCGGCGTGTTGAACGAGTTGGCGGCAAGGCGGTCAACCACATAGGCCGAGCCGCCGCTTAGCCACCCGTTGAAAGTGGCGTACGGATAGGTGTTATAGACGTTAGTCTGGGCCGGTCTTCCCAAGAAAAATTCATCAATCGTCTTTGTGCCGTTTTCCGGCCAAGCGTCGAACGTGTTGCCGAACCGTTGCTTGGAGGCCTGCCCGTTGCTGTCGGTAAAGACATTCGGCGGCGCCGCCCAGACATTGAAATTCTGGTACTCGGCGCGGCTCGTCATATACTCCATCGTGTTGGCATTGAACAGCACCTGGATGTACCCGCCGCCCAGCGCCGTGACGCGCATCGGCGCGTCCGGCCGAGTCGACCGCGCCACGCAGACGCCGCCGAAGGGCACCACCCCGATCAGCGCCTGCGAGGGTTCGGCCCAATAGACCGGGTTGGTATCGAAACTGTCACTGCCGGCGACATATTTGCGATCGCCGCGGAAATAGAACTGCAGGTTCGTCTGCGCCCCGTTGGCGAGCGGAATCATGCCGCGCCACACATCGTTGCTGACCAGCGTCATCGGGATCGGGTTCTCGTCGTAATATGGCCCCGTCACCACCGAAACCGCGCCGTAAGGCGACGGATAGGGACGCAGGCGCGCGTAAAACTCGCGGCCGCCTTCAACGGAGGTGTCACCGCGCAAGGATCGCGGCGATAATCCCTCGCTTTGTTCCGGATTACCTGGCCACCACACGTATCCTGATTGCGTAAAATCCAAAGGTTTGTATCGATATCCCAAGAAGTTACAGACAAAATAATATTCTAAATCCCCAACACGAGGCTGAGGCGGCAAAACAGCTTGGTAGATCTCGCCGTCACCATTACTACCCGTGCCCGCGACATACGTCATCGGCAAATTCGCCCACGTGTTTGAAAATTGATTTAAATAACGCCACCGATAGTAAACCAGCAACTCCCGATTGTACCCGATCAAACCGTACTGAGTGCGTGAATAATCACTCGTTCCAACATTGCTCACGACGCACCGGATCGAACACGATTCATCGAGAGCTGGATAACCTGGCGAAAAAATCACGTTTGTTTTTTCAACGATGACATCTGAAGGCGGGAAAGAAACGGCAATGTTGTCAACCGCCACAAACGCCTTGTCATCGTCTCCAGGATAATAGTAGACGGGCCCTGTCCGCCGAATACGCAAACGAGCGGCCCCACGGTAATTGAGAGTCCGTTTATACCGGATAGGCGCTCCGTTGGTGGCATTAATAGGTAGTTCATCTAGAACTTGCCAATTATTTGAAAACTGGGCATTCTCATACTCCAGCATGACATTCGTTACACCCCCACCCAAGTAGGTGTATTCCAACATATTCGTCGCGATTTCAATCGTTAAGTGATTGGTCTCAGCGGCTGTCACGTTGATAGCATCGAAGTAAAACGTTCCAACACCCTCTGGATAATACGGTGTTTCAATACGTGCCGCTGCCGAATTTTGCAGGTTGGCCTGCCAATTGGTCTGAATAACAGAACTGTACGATGCCGGAGGAATGGTTTGTGCTGCTGGTATAAGGGCAGCAGTGCCTGTGCGACAACCGAGAAAGCGCCATATGTTTGTCCGGCTTCCGTCCTCCGAAACAACAGCATAAACATGATTCGTACCGTTCAAAAGCGCCTTACGTGCATCACCAGAACGACCGGGGGGCTCGGGCCCCTCATGTGTCCAATACGGCAGGTAATAATCCTGCCGCTTATCGTCCAACAGCGAATGCCCCGTCCAGTTGTTAAAGAGCATTCTCCGCTCAACGGGCAATGTCGAGGTCTGGGCATTCGCATAACGAATTCCCAAAACGACAATCATCAGTACCCACAACCTATATGCCGTTCTCTTCATCCAGCACTCCCGCCTCTTTCTCGATCCGTCAAATCACTGCCAAACTGCCGACGCCGCGCTTGCCGCGAGGCTCACTTCACGTGCTCGCTCCGCGCGGAGGACCATTCGCCGGAATCGGCCGGCACATCGACGCCGTTGCACATCAAGCAGGTCAAGTCCTGCAGTTTGGACTTCGTGGGCCTCTCCGGGGCCACGATCCCGTCGACGTGGCCGTCCGCGAAGGCCACATGGGCGACATGCCGCTTGCCGATCTTGTGGTTGAACCCGAGGATCTCTTCATTCGTCGGCTTTTTGTTGTAGCCCCGAATCTCGACCTCCAGCACGCCGTCCGCCGCCTTGGTGTCTGTCTCGACCGACTCGTCGAAGTTCGCGCCTTCGACCCTGTAGGCCGGCAACTCGGCGAACAACAGCAGCGAGCCTGCGTTCCCGCGGTCCGACAAACTGTTCACGTTGACACCGCGTCCCGTCGCTTTCTTCGCGCCGCTGGTCCGATAATCGTAGCCGAAATAGGCGTTCATCACATACGACCGGCGCACCGGCGCGTTCAACTTGTGGACGCCCTTGCGCTTGCACACCCCCTTGTGGGTGTCACACACGTACGTCGTCAGGTCCGCACCCACGTAGCTCCACAAAAGCCCGTTCGAGATCGAGTGGTACGTCGTGCTCTTGTCACCGAAAAAGCTGGCCGTCTTGGTCGATCCGCTCTGGGGGTTCCTGTTGGGCCACGGGAACCCGCCCGCCGACCACGTCCACGACACCCACCCCGGCCGATGGTGGTACATCTCCTGGTACTCCCCGCCCACCATCGCGGGCCACGACCCCTCGTGCGACCCCGCCCAGGGCATGGTCTCATCCGGCTGCCAAACTCCGTTTTTACCGGGATGCGAATCGACCGCGTAAGACAAAGCAGCCTGCGCGAGATTTTTCAGGTTGGCCTTGCACCGCACCGCCTGACCGGAAGCCCGCGTCCTACCCACCTGAGTCGTCAACGCCGCCGCTAGGACCCCCAAAATCGATATCACAACCAAGAGTTCAACCAGCGTAAAGCCTTTGATTGACCGACAAAACATAACACTCCTAAGTCCGCTTTTTATCAACCCGTATTGTCTCTTATCTCACCACAGGTGGCAAGGGTTTTTATCCGTCTTTTTTCGCTTGCGAATCCATCATGAATCCTGTGAAATAGGTCACAATTGTTTCTTCCATAGAAGGTTAAGAAGGATTCTCTCTTATGCGTTGGTCGCGTTCGCTGCTCGCCACCCTGCGGGATGACCCCCAAGAGGCGGAAATCGTCAGTCACAAGCTCATGGTCCGCGCCGGACTCATCCGCAAGCTCTCGGGCGGGCTTTACACCTTTATGCCCCTCGGCCTGCGCGCCCTGCACAAGGTTTCCCGCATCGTCCGCGAGGAGATGGACCGCGCCGGCGCCCAAGAGATCCTGATGCCGGCCCTCCAGCCCGCTGAACTTTGGGAACGTTCCGGCCGCCTTGCCACTATGGGCCCCGGCATGTTCCGGCTCAAAGACCGCGCTGAACGCCTGATGGCTCTCGGCCCCACCCACGAGGAGGTGGTCACCGAGCTTCTCGCCGGGGAGGTCTCATCCTACCGCCAACTCCCCTGCACCGTCTACCAGATCCAAACGAAATTCCGCGATGAGATCCGCCCTCGCTTCGGCCTGATGCGCGCCAAGGAGTTCATCATGAAGGACGCCTACAGCTTCGACACCTCGCTCGAAGCCGCCGACGTCTCCTATCAGGCCATGTTTGACGCCTACGTCCGCATCTTCCGGCGCTGCGGCCTGGATGCCCGCCCGGTCGAGGCCGACACCGGCGACATCGGGGGCAAGTGGTCCCATGAATTCATGGTGCTCGCCGATTCGGGCGAGGACGGCATCGTCGATTGCCCGGCCTGCGGATATGCGGCGAATCAGGAGCGCGCCGAACGCGCAGACGTCCCCGCCGCCGACCCGGAGTGCCCGCCGCCGGCCGCTGTCGCTACACCCGGCGCGCGCACGATCGATGACCTGACCGCCTTTTTCGGCTGCACGGCCGAGCGTTTCATTAAAACATTGATTTACCTGGCCGACGGCAAACCGATCGCCGCCCTAGTCCCCGGAGACCGCGACCTCAACGAGCACAAACTCAAGCGCCTGCTCAATGTCAAACAGCTCGCCTTGGCCGACGAGGCCACCATCGAAAACGTCACCGGCGCCCCGGTCGGCTTTGCCGGCCCGGTCGGTCTCGCCATTCCGGTCTACGCCGACCGGGCGCTGCGCGGCGCGGCCGACCGCACCACCGGCGCGAACAAGGCTGACACCCACTTGACCCATGTCGCGCTCGCGCGTGACGCTGCGATCTCTGCGTTTGACGATCTCGTGGTCGCCGGACCGGGCGACGCCTGCCCCCGCTGCGGCAAGCCGATGCAGCTCAAGCGCGGCATCGAGGTCGGCCACGTCTTCAAACTCGGCACCAAATACACCGAATCGTTCGAGGCCTCCTTCCTGACCGACAAAGGCCAGAGCGAGTTGATGGTCATGGGGTGCTACGGCATCGGTGTTACCCGTACCCTGCAGGCCGTCATTGAGCAGAGCCATGACGCCGACGGCATCGTCTGGCCGATCTCGGTCGCCCCGTACGCCGTCTCCCTCCTGCTGCTCGACCCCAAGGACCCCACCGTGTGCGCCGTTGTGGACGCTCTCGAGCAGGCGCTCGCCGCCCGCGGCATCGACGTTCTCGTCGATGACCGCGAGGAACGTCCCGGCGTCAAATTCAAGGACGCCGATCTGATCGGCTGCCCGATCCGCGTGGTCGTCGGGGCCAAAGGTCTGGCCAAAGGCGGCGTCGAGATCAAGCTGCGCACCTCCAAGGACGTCGCCGTCGTGCCGGCCGAACGGGCCTCGGTCGCCATCGCCGAGCAGGCCGCCGCTCTGGCGGCTGCTTTGGACACGTAAACAGCCCCATTTTGAGGATCCCACCCATGAAGATCGACGACCTGAAAGAAGCCGGCACCGCGTTGACCAAGCGCGAGCTCGTCGCCCAGATCGCATCGGAGACAGGGCTCACGCAGCTCGAAGTTTTCGACGTCGTTCAAAAAACGCTCGACGGCATTGTCGACGCGCTCAGTGCGGGGAAGCACGTGGAATTCCGCGAGTTCG
Organism: Verrucomicrobia bacterium ADurb.Bin070; assembly: GCA_002071025.1. GTDB lineage: Bacteria > Verrucomicrobiota > Kiritimatiellia > RFP12 > UBA1067 > DUPH01. The sequence continues at coordinate 47,131 of MWEJ01000002.1, forward strand.
GCGTGTTCGAGGTGACCACGCGCAAGGCGCGCATCGGACGCAATCCCAACAGACCCGAGGACGTCGTCATGATCCCCGTGCGCCGCGTGGTCAAATTCAAACCCGGCAAACGCATGCGCGACATGCTGGCCAGCCAATAATCCCTATGAGATCTACAGCCCTCTCGTTCGACCCGCCGCGCGGCATGCGCGACTTTTATCCGGAAGACATGCGCTGGCGCAACCGCGTCTTTGATGCGTGGCGCGAGGCCTCCGTCAATTATGGTTTCCAGCCGTATGACGCCTGCGTCGTTGAAAGCCTCGACCTGCTGCAGCGCAAAAGCGGCGAGGAGGTTTCCGAACAGATCTACCACTTCGAGGACAAGAGCGGGCGCAAACTCGCCCTGCGTCCCGAAATGACGCCTACGCTCGCCCGCATGATCGCGGCGCGACAGGGTCAGCTCGGATTCCCGGTCAAGTGGTTCACGGTCGCCCAGTGCTTCCGCTATGAACGCATGACCCGCGGCCGCAAGCGTGAGCATTATCAGTGGAACATGGACATCATCGGCGAGGAGAGCGTCTCTGCCGAGATCGAAATCCTAGCCGCCGCCGCCGCCGCGCTGCACGCGATGGGCATGCCTGCTGACGCCTACCGTATCCGCGTCAACAACCGGGCGTTGCTCGCTGAGCTGCTGGCCGCCTCCGGCATCGCGCCAAAGCATCATGCCGCCGTGTTCCTGGCGCTCGACAAACGCGGCAAAATAAGCGACGACGAGATCACCGCCCTGTTACGCGCCGAGGGCCTCGACAGCGCGGCAATCAGCAAGACCTTCGAGCTGCTGGGGGTCGAAACGCTCGACCAGGCGGCCGCGCTCGCCGGGCCCGATTCGCCTGCGCTCGCCGCATTGCGTGAACTCTTCGCCCTCGCCGACGTCTACGGCATCGCCGACCGGCTGGAATTCGACATCGCCGTGATCCGCGGCCTAGCCTATTACACCGGCATCGTCTTTGAAGCCTTCGACACGCAGCGCCGCTTTCGCGCGATCTTCGGTGGCGGCCGTTACGACAGCCTGCTCACCACTATCGGGGGCGCACCCACGCCCGCCGTCGGGCTCGGGTTCGGCGACGTCGTCGTGGTTGAAGTGCTGAAAGAGCTGCTGGGCGAGGCCGCAGCCGCCGACAAACGCGGCGTCGTCATCGGCTACATGTTCCCCGAACAGCGCGAAGCCGCCACGCGTCTCGCCCGCAGCCTGCGCGAACAGGGCGAGCGCGTCGACCTGATGCTGGCACGCCTCAAGCCCAAGCAATTCTTCGCGCGTGCCAGCGCCAGCGATGCGGCCGACGCGATCTTCATCGGTCCGGATGATGTCGCGGCCTGCAGCGCCAAGCGCAAAGACCTCGCCACGCGCGAGGAGACGGTGATCGCCCTGGCCTGATCGTGTCGCGTTTTTTCAATCCGCTCGAATCAATCGGCCGAATCGACTTCACCCGAACAGCCGCATCGCGTTCTCATACGTGACTGCAGCGATGTGATCAACGGTTGTGCCACGCACCTTCGCCAGACACTCGGCGACATGCACCACGAAAGCCGGCTCATTGCGCAGCGAGCGTTTGGGTACCGGTGCCAGAAACGGCGAATCCGTCTCGATCAGCAGCCGCTCATCCGGCACAAACACCGCGCTTCCACGCAACATGTCGGCGTTGCGGAAGGTCACGATGCCGCTGAAACTGATGGCCAGTGAACGATCGAGCAGGCGTGCGGCAAAGTTTTTGTCGCCGGTGAAGCAATGCACGACGCCGCGCAGCCCCTCGCCGCGCCACGGCGTTTCGTCCAGCACCTGTAACGTGGCCTCTTCGGCGTCGCGCGTGTGAATGATCACCGGCAATCGCCATTCATCAGCCAGCATCAACTCGGCACGGAACAGCGCGCGCTGCGCCTCGGCCGATTCAGGATGGTAGTGGAAATCCAGACCGGTCTCGCCCACCGCCGCCGGCGGCTGCGCTTCGGCGAGCTGGCGCAGCGTTTCGACATGCACCTCCGGCGATGCGGACGCTGCTTGGTCGCGATCAAATCCGATCGCCAACCGCACGCACTCCGGATACGCCGCGGCCACCGCGAGCGCCCCGACGTTCAGCTCCGTGCTGCCGCCGACTGCCACGATCCGGCCCACACCGGCATCCATTGCCCGGTCAATAACCGCAAACATCTCCAGCGGCAATCCATCAAAATGCGCGTGCGTGTCATAATAAAGGCTCTTGTGTTCAGTGGCTGCCATCCGTTCAACTCCTAAATCCTAATTCCTAAATTCCCAACATTTAGTTCGTCGCTCGTGCTGATTATCGGCCCGGCCCGGCCTTTTCGTGAATCACCTGCGCCTCGAACACCAGAAACTCGGCACCATCGCGCCAGGCCTCCGGAGGAAGTCCGGCCTTCATGGCGAGATGCGTGAGCGTCTCTTCGATGCCCCACCCTTGTTCCGGCGCGACCTGCGGCAGAAACACCGCGCTGCGCCCGCCCTTGGTCAGCACCATGCCGTGCGTGCCGATCACGATATCGCGCCACGACGCCACCGGACGCGGCGGCGTCAGCATTGAGATCTCGATGTCGATTTCATCGAGTTCCTGTTCGGTGAGCGGCTCGAAGCGCGGATCATGGAAGGCCGCGTTGAGCGCCTGCTCGCGCACGACTTTCCAGATCTCGCGGCGCGGCACGATCTCGCCGATGCAGCCGCGCAGTTCGCCCCGCTTGTGCAGCGTCACAAACCCGCCGCGCACCGCGCGCAGTCCGGCTGTCAACGTTGCGGGTTCTCGTAAGGCCGCGCGCCGTTCGCCGCTCTTGAAGGCCTCCGTGATCGCCTCGCGCGCCCAAACCAACAATCGGCCGCAATCCTCGTCAGAGATTTTTTCAGCGGCCGTCGCCTCCGACCGAGCTTGACTCGCGGGCTTTGACCACGCCCCGGTCACCAGCGCGCCGATATAGCTCACCGAATTCCTCGTGTCATGCGTAAGCTTACCCGACGTTTCATACGCCGTCCGCTCGATCTTGGCATCGCCGGGAAGCATCGCCAGCAGAAATGCCAGCGGATCTCGGCCGCAAACCGTGGCCCCCGTCTCGTCCAGCCGCTTCAGGAAACCGGGGAGGTCCTTGCGGGCAAACAGATCGAAGATCCCCATATCCAGCGTTTCGATTTTCCTCTGCACATCGTTGGTGAACGGCAGATACCCGTAATTCGCGCCGTAATGCGTGAAGTCCGAGCTCGCGACCACGAGCGTCCGATCATCCAGCAGTTCCTTGAACGCGGCGGCCGCCGTCAGCAGATTCGCAGCGTCGAACTGCCCGCACACCACGCACACAACCGGCACGTTGGTGGCCAAACACGCTTGGATGAGCGGCAACTGGATCTGGTCGCTGTGCTCCTGCGCATGCGCCTGAGGCTCCTGCGTGACGAAGGGCAGCGCGCGCGCGCGTTTCACAAACTCAGTATCGACCGGCAGTTCGCCGAGCGGCGTGCGGAGGTGCGTCGCGTCAGGAATGCTGACCCGGTTGCGCATCCCCACGTAGTGGCTGGGCCCCATCACCACCACGCGGCCGACCGACTTGGCATCAATCCGCAGAAAAACGCCTGCCGCCACGCGTCCGGAGTAACGGTATCCCGCATGCGGCACCACCGCCGCGCAAACATTTTTTCGGCGCACGGCCGTCACGTCTTTGCACAGGTCCGCGATTTCATCACGCAACGCACGTTCACTGTCCTGATACCAGCGGCCCGCCAACGGCGACACCATCACCTTTTTCATCGTCACGTCCTCCTTACGCTGCGGCAGCGTCCGCTCGCCCGAACAGCCGGCCGCCACACACGCGAGCAGCACCATTTCCGGCAGAACACCCCGCATGTCGTTTCCTCCCGCGCTTACCCCGCCCACGTCGCCATTTGCCGTACACGCGCCGGGTCCAGCCGACACACGCGCATCCTCCCCCGCCGCCGGCGGCACAACGGTGCCGCCACCGCTGCCAGCAGGAAACAGCGGCGCGTGAGGCAAGCCGCGCGCGTCATGACCAAACCCCGTACACCGGCCTGCCACACTCCGGGCAGCCGCCGTCCGGTGTGACGCGGTTGGCCGTCACCACATACCGCTGACGCGTCACCACGCGCGCGCCACAGCCCGCACAAAACGTATCGTCGCCATCCGGCACCTCGGCATTGCCCACGTACACGTGCTTGAGTCCCGCCGCCCGGGCGCGCGTCCGCGCCCGCAGCAGCGTAGCCAGCGGCGTGGGCGGCAGATGCGTCATGCGGAAGGCGGGGAAGAACCGCGAGAGATGCAGCGGAATCTCACACCCCGCATGGCCGGCCAGCCATTCGAACAGCCCGTCCAGCATGTCATCCGAATCATTGAGCGTCGGGATCACCAGGTTCGTGATCTCGACATGCACGCGCGCCGCGATCATCTGCTGGACGGTCGCCAGTACCGGCGCCAAGCTGGCCTCGCACACCTCCCGGTAAAACGCCTCGCTGAACCCCTTGATGTCCACGTTTGCAGCATCCACATGCGGCAACAGCGCGGCCAGCGGCTTCGCATGGATGTATCCGGCCGTCACCAACACATTGCGCAGACCGGCCGCGCGCGCGGCGATGCAGCAGTCGCGCACATACTCATAGTTGACCAGCGGTTCGTTGTAGGTGTAGGCCACATGGCCACACCCCTGCTTTTTTGCCAGTGCGGGCAGCTCTGCCGGCGGCAGCGCGAACGCCGAGATCGCTTCAGGATTGCCCTGCGACATGTCCGCGTTCTGGCAGTGCTTGCAGTGAAGGTTGCAACCGGCCGAACCGAGCGACAGGATCGCCGCCCCCGGACAGAAGTGGAACAGCGGCTTTTTCTCCATCGGATCGACATGCACCGCGCACGGGCGCGCATATGTCACGGCGACCAGCCGCCCGTCCAGATTCATCCGGACCCGGCACTCACCGCTGAACCCCGGCGGAATACGGCACGCTTTCGGGCAGATGCCGCAGCGGACCACTCCTGCTGTCCGTTCTGACATACCGACCGCCCCCTTTCTTTGCCGCATGATCGCGCAACCCATCACGCCGCACGCTGACAGTACCTGTCTGACCGGAACCGCCGGTTGCGGACTCTGCTAAGGACGGATCGCTTCAACCTTGCCGCATGCCTCGTGCAGAAACGCCGAAATCCCCTCCAGCCCCTCGGTGAACCGGGTGGCCAGAAAAACATCCACGGCTGCTTTAGCCATGTCCGGGCCCCAGATCATCTGACCCAGGCAGAGCACGTTGGCATTGTTGATCGCGCGACACATCCGCGCGGCGTAAACCGATTCCACAACCGCAGCGGTAACGCCCTTGAATCGATTGGCGACGATCGACATGCCCATGCCTGTGCCGCAGAAAAGAATCGCCCGCGACGCCTTCCCGTCCTGCAGGGCCTTGCACACCGCCACCGCGCTCTCAAAATACGGGCAGGTGTTGCCGTCACGCTCACTGAGGTCCGCGACCTCAAACCCGGCCTCCCGCAGATGCGCCGCCACCGCGTCTTTCAGCGGCACGGCATACGGATCTGCCGCAACCAGGATTCTTTTGTCGTCTGTCATCATCCCTACTTCTCCCGTGTATGCGCTTGTCACGCATGATGCCGTTACTATAGACCAAATCTTCCGTTTCGGGTAGCCGCAAATCAACGAAGCGCCGCAGACGCGCCGCAGAGAGAAAAAATTACGCTTTGCCCTCTGCGGTGTGTGTGTGATAAACTGGTAAGTACTTTATTGGGGGATCTCGTGGATACCGTTCAGGCTTACTCTTTGATGTGCCTGATCCGCTTGTTCGAAGAGGCGATCGAGCGTCTTTTTCTTGAGGGGCGGATCATGGGTACCGCACACACCTGCATCGGGCAGGAAGCCGTGGCTGTAGGCACGGCCGCGGCGCTTGAGGCGTGCGACGCCATGACCACTACACACCGCGGACACGGCCATTTTTTGGCACGCGGCGCCGACCCCGCGCGTGCTATGGCGGAGCTGTTCGGACGCGAGACAGGGTATTCGCGCGGCCGCGGCGGCAGCCAGATGATGATGGACCCTGACATTGGCTTTTACGGCGCAAACGGCATCACCGGTGGCAGCATCCCCTTTGCCACGGGCGTCGCGCTCGACGCGAAACTGCGCGGCACCGGCCGTGTCACCGTCTGCTTCTTCGGTGACGGCGCCTCCAACCAAGGTGTCTTCCACGAGTCGCTCAACCTCGCCGCGCTCTGGAAGCTGCCCGTCCTTTTCGTGGTCGAAAACAATGGCTATGCCATGTCCACATCCACCGTGCGCGGCCTGTCGAACACGCACATTGCCGAGCGCGCCGGCGCATACGGCATCCCCGGTGCCAGCGTGGACGGCAACGACTTTTTCGCTGTGCGCGATTGCGTGGCGCAACATGCGTCCGCCGCTCGCGCCGGACAAGGCCCGGCCCTGCTGGAGTGTGTCACCTACCGGTTGTCGGGCCATTCGCGCGGCGATGCGCGTGTCTACCGCTCACGCGAAGAGGAGGCCGCCGCGTGGCGGAACGATCCGATCCTGCATCTGGTGGCGCGTCTCAAGGCCGACGGAATGCTCACCGAAGATAGCGCCAAAACCCTACGCGACGCGGCCCAAGCGCGCATCGATGAGGCGATCCGCTTCGCCGAATCTTCTCCGCTGCCGGACCCGGCCTCATTGCGGGAGGATCTGTTCGCCTAACCCTTCGTCTTTCCCCCTTACCACTCAACTTACGACCGTCATGCGCTCTGTCACCTTCACACAACTTCTTCGCGAAACCCTGGCCGCCGAACTGAGGCGCGATCCCTCGGTCTTTCTGATGGGCGAGGATATCGGCGTCTACGGCGGCTCGTTCGGTGTCACGCGCGGGCTGATCGATGAATTCGGCAGCGAGCGCGTGCGTGACACCCCGATCTCCGAACAGGCGTTGACCGGTGTCGCGATCGGCGCGGCGGTCGCGGGGCAGCGTCCCGTGATCGAAATCATGTTCATGGATTTCATCACGCTGGCCGTCGACCAGCTCGTCAATATGGCCGCCAAGCTCCACCCGATCTACGGACGCTCCTGCCCGCTCGTCATCCGCACCCCGCCCGGCGGCGGCCGCGGCTACGGCGCCACCCACTCGCAGTCGCTCGAACGCCTCTTCGCCGGCGTCCCGGGCCTCAAGATCGCGGCACCCTCCAATGCCTCCGACGCCTCCGCGCTGCTGCAGACCGCCATCCGCGACAACAATCCCGTGCTGTTCCTTGAGCACAAGCTGCTCTACCCGCAGCGGTTTGACGTGGGCGACGAGCTGCCGGCACCGCTGCCGTTCGGCTTCGCGCGCGTCGCCCG